>DYRK01000366.1:0-2022 GCA_020718785.1 Desulfatirhabdium butyrativorans
TCAGATAGTAAAGGCTGTGACCCAGAAATCGTGCCTGTTACAGAAACTGGTGGCAAACAGAGCCGTATGTCCCGCAGGGATTTCAAAGACGGAAACCGCTTCTTTATCCGAGGGATGAAAAGTTTTTTCTCCGAGAACTTCGCCGGTTTTGGAAACCAGAGTGTGGCGCACAATATAATGTTCTTCCGACATGCTGTGTTCTGTTTTGACAGACACTTTGTTCCCGTTCACCGTTGCGACAGGAGCATGACTCTTTACCTTGTCCGACCATTTTCCCGGCTTTTCGGCAGAATACACGATTCCATCCGGAAGCGGGGCAGATTCTGCCGATGCAGGCAATACATGAGCGGCAGCCATACCGGCTGCGGCAGCCAAAGATACTTTCAGAAATTCTCTTCTGTCTGACATTCTGTTCTCCTTTCTGTTTTCTCCCGATTTTCAAGTTTTTTCGGAGGAGTGCTGAACCTATCTTATAAGATCGGCATTTCAGCACTCCGGAAAAATCCGATCATCGGGTTTCTGAATAACATTTTCAATCGCTTTTATAAACCGCACATTTTCCTCATGCGTGCCGACATTGACCCGGATATATTCAGGGAATCCGTAGGATATCATAGAACGGACAATCACGCCCTGTTTCAGCATATCTTCAAACACATCTCCGGCATTTTTCTTTACATCAATGAGGAAAAAATTGGTCTGTGTCGGAAAATATTCTAATCCTATTCTCTCCAATTCGCCGTAGAGAAAATCAAGCCCTTCATGAATTGTGCTAAGTGTTTTCTGAAAAAATTCATAGTCATCCAATGCTGCCGAGGCTCCTGCCTGAGCCAAAGAATTTGCATTGAAGGGCATCCGGATTCTGTTGAGCAGTCCTGCCATTTTCTCCGGCATAATGCCGTAGCCGATGCGAAGTCCGGCAAGACCGTATATCTTGGAAAATGTCCTGAGTGTGACTACCGGCTGCCCGGAAGCAAGATAATCAAGACCTCGGACACAGTCATGGTCTCTTACGAATTCGATATAGGCTTCATCCAGTACGATCACAATATCCCACGGAATATCTGCCAGAAAGTGTTCAAATGCTTTCTTTTTAAGAATTGTTCCCGTAGGATTGTTCGGATTGCACAAAAAAATCATGCGGGTTTTGGAACTGATCCGCGTTTTGATGCTGTCCAAGTCAATGGAAAGCGATTCTAAGGGAACATATATGGGAGTTGCCCCGTCACAGCGCACCGAAATATCATACATGAGAAATGAAGGCTGCGGCAGAATTGCCTCATCTCCGGGCTGAAGAAATACCCGTGTCAGCATTCCGATCACTTCGTCGGAACCGTTTCCCAAAACGATATTTGCAGGAGATACCCCAAGTTTTTCCGCAAGTTTCCGGACAAAATAATATCCGCTCCCGTCAGGATAGCGATGCAGTTTTCCCATTGCCTCCTGTATGGCTTTCAGAGCCATCGGGGACGGTCCCAGCGGATTTTCATTGGAAGCCAGTTTGATAGAATTTCTAATCCCGTATTCCCGTTCAAGCTCTTCAATCGGCTTTCCGGGAACGTAGGGACTGATGGATAAGATATAGTCAGGAACAGACAGATTCATTTGTTTCAGTCCTTATCTTCTTTGACCGCTTCGTAGGGGCATGTCGGCGACATGCCTTTTTCATAGGCGATATGCCTTTTAGTTTGTCAGAGAACCGAAAATCAGCAGTCGGATTCACGGGATTTTCCTTCCATATCCGAGAGAATGTTTTTCAATTCCGCAAGATTTTTGCCTTCCAGTTCTTTTTCGGAATAAACCGTCCGCCCGAATTTCCGCTGAAGGTTCAGTATGTTCTCAATCAGCCTTCCCAATAACATCCCCTGCTGAATTCCCTGCTGAATCCCCTCTCGTATTCCTTTCTTTAATCCGATACGCTCCGCAGTGGTCACATATCGCATGTTCTGTTCCTCCTCGAATGCTATGATTTCCTGATGATAGGCATCCTCCAGATATTCAGGCAAAGCCATCATCCAGTCA
>DYRK01000366.1:2122-6054 GCA_020718785.1 Desulfatirhabdium butyrativorans
AGTCATTTCAATATCCCTTCCGAATAACAGACGGGAAAAACGAATATCGGAAATGCGTGATTCGTTTTTCACGTTTCACGCATCCGCTCATCGGATATTATACGGGTTACTGCAAGGCCGCCTTTTTTCCCCTCTCCAATGCCTCCATTTCAAGGGGAATCAGTTTTTCTTTTGCGGCAAATTCTTCTTTGACAGCCTCTTTGAGCAATTCATAGTCAATAATTTTGCTCCGGGTAACAAAGGCTCCGAGTGCTACAATATTTGCAGCCTTCACCGTGCCTAATTCTATGGCAATATCGCTGACCGGCACAATAAGCTCGTCAATATCGCTGCGCCCCGAGGTGACAGAACACAGGGAACTGTTGATAAGTATGACGCCTTCGGGTTTTACTACATGTGCAAATTTTTCCAGAGACGGGCGGTTCATTGCAACTAAGTGCATGGGATTTTTGATAATCGGAGAGCCGATCGGTCTGTCGCTGATAACGACCGTGCAATAAGCGGTTCCGCCCCGCATTTCCGGACCGTAAGAGGGAATCCATGCCACCTCGAACCCTTTTGTCAATGCGGCATGGGCAAGAATTTTTCCGCTCATCAGTATTCCCTGTCCGCCGAATCCGGCAAACATTACTTCACTTTGCATTTATTTCTCCTCAAAAATTGAAAAATGAGAAAATTACCTCTCATTTTTCTTTCCCGATTACTCAGGCTTTTTGTACTCGCCCAGTTTATAATAGGAAAGCAGGGTCTCTTCGGTCCATTTGACAGCTTCCACAGGAGTCATTCCCCAGTTGGTGGGACAGGTGCTGACAACTTCCACAAAGCTGAAACATTTGCGTTCCATCTGATAGGCAAATGCCTGTTTGATAGCTTTTTTTGTCTTGACAATGTACTTGGGTTTAATCACCGTCTGTCTTGTGATATATGCAGGGGTTGCAAGGGACGAAAGCAGCTCCGCCATCCTGATGGGCATACCGCAGTCTTCCACGTTCCGCCCGAAAGGAGATGTCGTGGTCCGCTGTCCCGGCATGGTAGTAGGAGCCATCTGTCCGCCGGTCATGCCGTAAACCGTATTATTCACAAAGATAGTCGTAAATTTCTCTCCCCGGTTTGCGGCATGTATAATTTCTCCCATACCGATGCTTGCCAGATCGCCGTCGCCCTGATAGGTGAAAACCATCAGATCGGGCCGGACCCGCTTGATGCCGGTAGCCATTGCCGGCGCACGGCCATGCGCTGCTTCCTGAAAGTCAAAGGTAAAATAGTTATATGCCAGGACCGCACAGCCCACCGGAGCAATGCCCACCATCCGTCCGCGGATTCCCAGTTCATCAATGACCTCGGCGATCAGGCGATGAATCACGCCGTGCGTGCATCCGGGACAATAGTGGGTATGATTTTCGGAAAGGGCTTCCGGTCTTTTAAATGTCTTTCCCATGATGTCTTCCTTGTCAGATCATAATGACATAGCTATTACGATGTCATTGTTTTATTCATCTTGATATACGGTTAAATCAGAGCTTTCACTACTCCCATAACCTCTTCCGGAGTCGGCACATCGCCGCCGCATTTTCCGTACCATTCCACGGGGCGTTTGCCTTTGACGCAGCGGTCCACATCTTCCACCATCTGCCCCATGCTCATCTCAATGCTTATAACTACTTTGCAGCTTTCTTTTACGGCTGCGTCATGAACGGCTTTTTCAGGGAAGGGAAACAGCGTCTGAGGTCTGACCATGCCGACTTCGAAACCTTCTGCTTTCATATTGTCAATAGCGGTTCTGCACACCCGGCTCATGGTTCCGTAGCTGACGATGAGGACTTTGTAATCCGAATCTGTGTTGTACGGCTCATATCGGATTTCCTCGCGTTTCATCTGCTCATACTTTGACTTCAGGAGCAGATTGTGATCGTTCAGCTGTTTCGGGTCTAAATAGAGCGATTTCACAATATTGGGTTTGCTGCTCTTCCGGGTGTCCATGCCGTTGGTAGCCCAAGCGTCTTTATTGGTCGGTTCGGTTCGGAGATGATCGGGAAATTCCACCGGCTCCATCATCTGCCCGATGAGTCCGTCTCCCAGAAGCATTATGGGGTTCCGGTATTTTTCCGCAAGGGGAAAAGCCATCATCACCATCTCGACCGCTTCCTGAACACTCGCAGGAGCCATTACCAGCATCCGGTAGTCTCCGTGTCCGCCGCCTTTGGTGGCCTGAAAATAATCGCCCTGCGACGGAAGAATGCCGCCAAGACCGGGTCCGCCCCGGATTATATTCACAAAAACAACCGGACACTGCGCGCCGGCAACATAGCTGATTCCTTCGCTCATCAGGCTGATACCGGGGCTTGACGAGGTAGTAAATACCCGCTCCCCGCATCCTGCCGCGCCGAAAAGCATATAAGAAACCGCAACTTCGCTTTCTCCCTGCACGAATACTCCGCCTACTTCCGGCATCCGGCGAGAGAGATATTCCGCCACTTCGGACTGCGGTGTTATCGGATACGCGAAATAATTGAGACATCCTGCACGGATAGCGGCTTCTCCGATGGCTTCATTCCCTTTCATCAATACTTTTTTTCCCATTTATGCCCCCTCTCCAACCCTTTTTTCTGCGGGTTCAGCCGTTTCCGTTATATTTATTGCCACATCCGGACACATGATACAGCACGTTGTGCAGAAAATGCAGTCATCAGGACGTGCCTGATATGCGGGAAAGTAGCCCTTTGTATTCACTTTGTCGCTGATTTCCAGCACATTTTTGGGGCATACGGTCACGCATAATCCGCATCCTTTGCACCTGTCAACCTCGATATGATACTTATACGCCATACAGAATTCCTCTCCGTGGTGGATTTACCGGCATATAACTGCCGGATAATATACTAAATTCTATGAAAAATATCTTATGTGTCCGACTGTCGGATAAAATTCAATCCCTTGATTGAATCCATAACATTCAGTCCCAAACATTCAGTCATATATTTCAGGACTTCCTGCTTTTCCGGACAGTTGGCTCTGACTTCATTTCCTTTGCCATAGTCGCTGTCTTCGGAAACGAGATTTTTATCCGAATTTAAGGCAACTGCAACAAAGACCTGATCCGAAGGTTCATGAAAACCTAACTTTTCCAATGTGTTTTTTACTTTTTTATTTAGCTTGCCTGATGTATATGAAATCTGGCAGCCTGACAAAGAAACTAACCATTTCTGATACATTTCATTATGTTGTAGATTCTGTCGGTATTCTTTCTCTATGATACATTCACCGGAGTCAAACACAATTCCTAAATTGCTGTCACCGTAAAAGCGCCAGACCAGCGCAATACAATCGGGCGACTGATTATTGAATGCTTTTATCAGAATATTTGTATCCAGAACAAATCTCATTAAAATTCAGTTTTTCATCCGCGCCAGCGCTGCCAAAGCTGAATTAATCTTCATTACTTCTTCAAAATCGTCTGTAAAAAATTTCCTGAATCCATCGGGCGGATTTTCGAACTCTCCTTTGTCGTTCAATTTTATCTTATGTGCAATGCTTTGACCGTTCTGATTTTCGATAAAATACACGGCAATATTATCCGGATTGATATTCGGATCAGGGTTTTTCTTTAAATGGTTTTCAGCCATACGCCTCCGAATTCTCAACAGAAGATTTTCACTATGCGTTTCAATAATCAGTTTTTTGGGTTTATGGGAAACCGCCTTTAAGAACAAATCGCCCAATTCCGCCTGCGCCCTTGCATGAAGATGAATTTCCGGCTGCTCGATCAATACGATACTGTCCTTCGGGGCAGCATAAGCCTGAATGACTATAGGCAAAACCTGAGACAATCCGAAGCCCGCATCTTTGAGATTGACTTCCAAACCGCTTCGGGTATCTTTTAAGATAAACTGTCCCAGATTTGAGCCTAACATTTTCCATTCAAACTGATAGTT
>DYRK01000367.1 GCA_020718785.1 Desulfatirhabdium butyrativorans
TTATCACCTGACATTACTCTCTCACATGACACTCCCCGCACATCACCGGACCTTTCCTCTTTTCGGCATGACAGCCCTTGCATTGGAGATGATAGGCTCTGATGAGCGGCAGAGAATCTTCATTATCGTCTGACTTATGACACTCCGAACACGCTGTACCTTCCGAAGACCCGTCTTCAAGCTTTTTTCCGTCCTTATAGTCATGATGACACACGTTGCATTCCCCTATCTTTGCTTTTTCATTGTGAGCATCATGCAGAAAACTTACCCCGTGCCGCTCCATTGTTCTGGGATTGAATGCCTTGTCCTGCACGGTTTTCACATCTTCCTGAGAAAAAACAGACAGAACTGCAACTACGGAAAACAGCACCGTGACAGCAATGCACATCGCCAATTTCTTCTGTCTCATCATAATTCCCCCCTTTAAGTGAGAAATTAGAAGTGAGAAGTGAGAAATGATTTCTCACTTCTCACTTCTCACTTCTTCTCCATACATTCGTAGATGATGTCCCCCAGAAATTTGAGTTCCATGTTCAGACCGTAGTGATGGATGATATCTTCCAGCCCGCCGTGACAGTTATGGCAGGGAGCAATAACCACTTTTGCTCCTTTTGTCTTTGCTACGAAGAGCTGCTCTGCCTTGACTTTATTGCCCTCCACCCGTTTGTTCCTGAACGGGGGACCGCAGTTTATTACCCCGCCGCCCGCGCTGCAGCAGAAATTATGCTCCCGGTTCGGGTGCATCTCAATCAGATTCTCGCAGGTCTGATTCACCACATAGCGGGACATCTCGTGAAGCCCTTTTCCCCGGACAATATTGCAGGGATCATGAAGCGTGACCGCTTTGTCATACTTTTTGGCAATTTTGATTTTTCCCTCCCTGAGAAGTTCATGATAGAACTCGATGGCATGAGTCACCGGTATGGGCGGCATCTTCCATGACAGCCAGCGGTTGCCCATATCATAGATGGAGCGGAAGGCATGTCCGCATTCTCCCATGACAATGCGCTTGACTTTAAGCCGCATGGCTGTCTCGAAATGCGCTTTTTTCAGTCTGCCCATCATCTCATTGTCACCGGTGTACATGCACATATCGCTGTTGTCCCACCCCGGAGTCGCGGGCATGGTCCAGTTGAGACCGGCTGCGTTCATAATGACGGCTGCCTGATAAATCAGCTGGGCCCGGAATTTGGGTTCGGGACCTATTACAGAATAAAAAATATCCGCGCCTTCTTTTTCAAGAGGAATACGCAATGTAGGAATCTCTTCCCGCGCTTCATCTTCCTGCCACATCAGGCTGTCTATCCATTCGTCTTCTTTTACCCACATCTGATTCAGGGTTGCCGAATGGCTGTGCGCTGTAGTCTGGATATACTGAGGCATTACTCCCAGTTTGTGGCAGATACGGCGAATCACCAGCATAAGATATGCTATGTCAATACCGAAAGGACAGTACATCGCGCATCGTCTGCACAGGTTGCACTCTGTTGAGGCGACTTCCGCGGCACGCCGTATAAATGCGGGACTGACAGACCCCTTGTTTTTCAGTATCTCCCATAAAGTCTGTTTCACTTTCCCTGCCGGTGAAAACGACGGGTCTCTGTCATTGGAAAGAAAAAAATGACAGGCTTCGGAACACAGCCCGCAATGCACACAGGTATCCGCATATACTTTGAGACGGGCGCCGGTTTCATTTGCCAGCACAGAATTAATGACCTGCTCGATCTTTGCCGGTGTGAGCTTTTCAACCCCTTTGTCCAATCCCTCGTCAGAAATCTTTCTGCTCTCCGCTTTCAATGCAGATTCGGTCATGATAGCTGCTCCTTTTTAAAGTGAGAAGTGAGAATTCAGAAGTGAGAAATAATTCTCACTTCTCATTTTTTTATTACCAGTCTTTCGCATTTTTTACCGCTCCGAATTCGGATCCCATATAACCTCTTGTAAACAGAAAAAACAGCGCATGGCTCAGCCGGGTAAAGGGAATGGCTGCCAGCATTATTTCTCCGGAAAGGATATGAAGGATTCCCATAAGCCTGTATGCCGGCAACTGGTGATATGCCCAGAAACCCGTGACAAAGGGTGCTGCCACAAGGGCAAGGATGACAAAATCGGAATTGGAGGTCAGATATTTGACTTCCGGAACAGTAAGCCGTCTGACAAGAAAAAAAATGCAGGAACCGATCACTGTCAGCGTCATAAGGTCTGCAACGCTGTCCGAAAGATACCACCAGCTGATATTCCACGATTCTTTCCAGAGAATGACATGGGCAAAAACAAAAAGCGGAAGACAGATCAGACATATATGAAATGCAAACGTAACGACTGTCATGGCAGGATGTTTTTTCATGTTTTCGCTGCCGAAAGGGACGATCCAATGGACAATGGAACGTGAGGCATAGTAGAAATTCATGTATTCGAAAACCGCCGTGTCTTTCTCTTTTGCCAGACGGATCATCGTAGTTATCCGAAAGACACTCCCGCCGATAAAAATCAGAAAGGAGAGCCAGACTAAGGGACCGCTGACAAGATTATAAAGCGTGTGCATATATCCTTCTCCTTATTTTTGCAGGGCGGGTGAAACCCGCCGTGATAAAACATTTTTTCAAATATCAGCCAGACGCATAACCTGACGGAAATATTTTTCACCGCTTCCCTCAATGCCGCAGATAAGAATTTTTTCGCCGTCAGGACTGAAAACCGGATCCCACACGGCCCTGAATTCTTCTTTCAGCGGCTGACCGTCTATCACAACCGTATAACGCCCGTTTTTTTCTGCCTTTGCCGCAACCCGGCGGCCATCCGGACTGAAAACCGGACGCCATATCATGTCAAAGCCGCCGGTCCAGGGCTGTCCGTCCACGGAAACTGTCCATTTCCCATCGTCTTTGCCCACGCAGGCAATGCGGTTTCCGTCAGGACTGAAGACCAGATCCGTCACCAGATCGCCGAAATTATGAGTCCAGGCTGTTCCGTCTATTGCCACGGTCCAGCGTCCGAAATGCGGCGACACGACAGCTGCGATTTTTTTTCCGTCCGGACTGTAGCGATGATGCCAGAGCTGGACAAATCTGCTGTTCCAGAGCGGTGTTCCGTTCCGGACCAGAGTCCATCCGCCGCCGATTCTTGCCGGCGCGGTCACGGATCCGTCCTGAGGGGAAAATTCGGGTTTCCACACAGATGAGAATTTCTGTTCCCAGGGAATCCCGTCCACCGCGACCGTATAATCATAAAGATTCAGCCGTACCTCCGCGGCAAGATGCTGATGGTCAGGGCTGAAGGACATTTCCCATACATTGACAAAATTCATGTCCCAGGCTTTTCCGTCCAGTGCCGCGGAATAACAGCCTTCCTGAAACTTGAAAATATCGCTCTCCCCGAATGCCACAGTCTGTACTGACGCAGCCGAGCTTTTGCCGTCCGGACTCAGGGTAAGATTGCTCATGTCGGAAAAAGTCTGTTCCCAGGGACTGTCATTGACAGCCGCGAAATATTGTCTTCCGTTCTGCGCGGCAACAGCGATCCCTGATCCGTCGCGGCTGAATTTCGTATTCCATACGAATTCGAAGCGGCTTTCCCATGTCTGCCCGTCCACGGCAACAGTCCATTCTCCGGCGTCCGATACAAGCGCGGTAAGCCGTCCGTCCGGGGAAAACCTCAGATACCAGACTTTGTCGAACACACTCTCCCATGGTGTGCCGTTTTCACATACGCCGAATTCCATATCGCCGGTTTTCACAACTGCCGCGATCTTTTCGCCGTCAGGACTGACATGCGGCTCCTCAACCCATTCGAACATTCCCTTCCAGTTGCCGATATCTGCGATTTCCTTTTTGGCAATATCCCAATCCTTTATGTCTGAATCATTCATTGGTCCCTTCTCCTTGGTTTATCCCAGAAACACAGCATGATGAAAATATGAGAACATATTCCGTCAGATTGTGTCTTTGTGATAATAATTAAGCGATAATCAGACTAAACAGAATTTAATTATTGAACATTATCTCTTTTCGGAATAAATTTCAACATGAAATTGTGACATGCCTTTAAATTTTTGATTTCTGCCGCGGTTCCGGATCCGAAAATGGTCCGTAACTTCCCCTCGTTCCCAAGCTGGGGCTTGGGAACAAGAGGAAATCAAATTATAAAATATTTTCTGCTGATATTTACAGGGAACCGCATGTTCGGGTTTCAATTCATCGGTCCGCCTGTGATAAAATTAAGTGTTGACTTTGTCTGAGGGTGAAAATTATAAAATCATCATTCAGCAGATCGGAAATGCCCGCCGGCCGCTCCCGGCGGATTGACGGTCATTTTCCCCTCGTTCCCAAGCCCCGGCTTGGGAACAAGAGGAAACATTTTTTTCAGGAGGCGTAAATAAAAATGAACCCGGAAATTCTTCGACAATACCTGCCGCAGATCAGAAGCATAAGGCTGTTTTATTATCTGAGCGATCAGGAACTGAAATCGCTGCTTGCTGTTTCCGAGATTGTCCGATACCGGACAGGAGAGAAAATTATTTCGCAGGGGGAGCCGAGCGAGCATCTGTTTGCCGTTCTGGAAGGGAGCGCCACAGTTTCGGTTTCGGATTCGGGAAATGAATTTTTTATATGCAGCATTCAGAAAGGGCAGGTCTTCGGCGAAGCCGCTATTTTTATGACCGAGCGGCGGACCGCCAATGTGAGAACTTCGGAAGATACAACGGTTATCAGAATACACAAGGCAGATATGCTGTCTTTTATCAAGCATCATTCACAAGGGGGCATCAAGGTTCTCATGATTATCCTGAAAGGTCTTCTGAAAAAGCTCAGGAACACAAATATAGATTTTATTGTCGAAAAAAAATCGGATGTGCAGTCGGATGATATTGATCCTATGATTCAGGATATTATGAACAACCTCTGAATTCCGGGCAGCCGGGTCAGGGATTGCTGAAACGGGAGACCGGCTGCCGGAAACCTGAAAATCCCTCACACCCGGCTTTCGCAGAGAAGCTGCCGCAGCCTTTCGCTCAGAAACAGAATTGATTCGATATCAAGATGTCCGGTGATGGTTTCGTCAAACAGCAGTTTGGTTCCCGCATCAAAACCGTCTTTTTTGTCCTGATCCCAGAACAGAAGCATGACAGGAATTTTCGGAAGCGGCTTGAAAAGAAACACGACATCCGCGGAAGGATTTTCCGCGCTCATGTCCGAACCGCCCAAAGCCCCGGCTGCTTTCCGCAATTCATCGCTTCTGCCCCTGAATCGTTCCACCAGCGGCTCTTCCACATGGGATTTCATGGATTTGATTTTGGAGATCGTGTTGGGAATCTGTTCCAGTCCTTTCCATTTTCCGGTAGGCATCGCCTTCCCGCCCTGAGCAATATGGTTATAGATAAACACCTGTTCCCATCTGCCCAGCAGGGTGCCGTCTGATTTGGATATGCCGTCTTTTCTTATAAGGATGAAATCTGTAAAATAAGGCAGTTTCAGAACATGCTCTTCCCCTTCTTTCAAAAGTTCCCCGCCGATGCGCTCCGGCATATCAGCGATGTTCATTGAGGCTGCCCGTTCTTTAGCCCAGAGCAGGGCGTCCTGAGCCATATCTCTTTTGGTCCATTTTCCCGCGGCATACTGGGCATCCAGTTCTTTCTGACACTCGGCAAGCCTATCCGCGGGAACATGGGGACATTTGTTCAATGGAAGTTTTTCCGACACCACCATGCTCGCAAATGCGAGGCATGTGGGATAACCGCAGTCTTTGCAGTTGGTTTTCGGCAGAATATTTTTGTAAAGATCAACAACAGACAGAGGCATAAAAAGCTCCTTTCTCCGATTTCAATTGGATAATTCAGTCCCGGAGGGACTTCTGAAAATAGCCCGGCAATTCATTGCCGGGTTTCTTTATTTTTCAAACACCCTCTATATACGTCAATTCATTGTCCGGGTTCGGTCTTCACGGGATTGTAATGTTTATCAAAATTTTCTATCAGTTTAAATGCCTTATCAAGATGATTCAAATAGGCTTGGGAAAGGCGCAGGCTGTCAGCGTAAAGATTCAAACCCT
>DYRK01000368.1 GCA_020718785.1 Desulfatirhabdium butyrativorans
GGGGAACCTCCCCGGCAAGTGCGTTCCCAAGCCGGGGCTTGGGAACGAGAAAAAAAACCCTCGCGCTCTCTGCGGTTTATCTGCGCCCTTTGCGGCAAGTTTTTATACGGAACTCAGGCAGTTTTATGTCGAACTCACGTTGTTTTACGGTAAAAAGGCTTTCCAAGCCGTTTTTTTGTCTGTGCTGAAATTTCATTTCAGCACTCCGGAGTGCCGGACTTGCAGTTTGGCACTTTGAAACGATCTGCTCCGATAAGCGGTCGGCCACTGTTCTGACACGGGTCTGACTTCCTTGAACATAACGCTCCGTTTTCAGAAAATACAGTGTTTTGGTCTGACATATACAGTGTTGACTGTATTGACCGCTTGCTGTCAAGTTTGTAAATTAACAGAAAATTATTCGAAATACTTCACCTGTTAATTTATGCTAAGGATTGATAACAATGAAGAAAGGAAGATTGTTGCTGCGAGGGGCCGGACTTCTGGCAGTTCTTGCCATGATAGCGTTTTACGGCTTGAACGCACAGGGTGTTGAAGAACCGAAACCTTCGGAAGGAGGGGCAAGAGCGGATGTGATTGCAATTGATACCATGAAGATGTTCGGAGACCTCGAAAGACCGAAAGTGGTATTTCTTCATGATTTACACACCGACGCTCTGGCAAAAAAGAACAAAGACTGTGCAGCCTGTCACCTGTCCGGGAAAAGTTTTGAAATGATACCGGACACATTGAAAGACGCGGTAAAGGGGATAGATGTGATGTCCCCGAAATTCAAGCGCATCAAAGATGCCGGCAGAAAAGAGGTCATGGACATCTACCATGCCGAGTGCATCGGATGTCACACAGACATGACTGCCGACGGAGAAAAAGCAGGTCCTCTGGTCTGCGGAGAATGTCACATCAAAATCCTGCCGCCTTCTGTCAGAGAACAGATGGGGCTTGACAAATCTCTCCATTTCCGCCATTCCAAAGCTCATGAAAACAAATGCGAGAAATGTCACCACGAGTTTGACGAGAAAAGCAAACAATTAGTCTATGTAAAAGAAAAAGAAAGTTCCTGCCGCTATTGCCACAAAGAGGAAACTCAGGAAAACCGCATTTCCATGCCGCTGGCGTCTCATCTTGCCTGCATCGCCTGTCATCGTAACACACTGGCGGAGAAAAAGAAAACCGGTCCGGTCAGATGCAGCGGATGTCATGATCCCGCACAGCGCGCAGTCATTGCAAAAGCAGAGGATATCAAACGGATGGAGCGGAAACAGCCCGATGTTGTTCTGCTGAGAACTGTGACCGAGAACGAAGCCGAGGCAAATCTGATCGCCCGAATGTCTCCTGTTCCTTTTGCACACAAAGCCCATGAAGAATATAATGACACCTGCCGGGTCTGTCATCATGAAAGTCTGGATGCCTGCGGCAAATGTCATACCCTCGAAGGAAAGAAAGAGGGCAAAGGCGTAAAACTCGAGCGGGCTATGCACAGGACAGTTGCAGAAGAAAGCTGCATGGGCTGCCATGAGAAAAAGCAGGCTGATAAGAAATGTGCAGGCTGCCACGTACTGATGGGCAAAAAACAGAAACCGGAACCTGCTTCCTGTCAGGAATGTCATATCGAAGTACCGGCTCCTCCGGTTCAGGAAGGCGTGGAAGTTCAGCCTTTGGAGAAAAAGTCCAAAGAGGAACTGGCTGTGCTGGCAACCGAATTGCTTCAGGCAAGAAAAGGCGTGAGCGATACTTTCAAGGATGAAGACATTCCGGAAAAAATCCTTATCAAAGACCTGATGAAGAAATACGAAGCTGTCGAATTTCCCCATCGGAAAATTGTCAAAACCCTCGTAAACGGCATGAAGGAAAATAAGCTGGCAAATTATTTTCACCGCGAAGAAGGCACGATGTGTCAGGGATGCCATCACAACAGCCCTGCTGCAAAAAAACCGCCGCGGTGCGGGAACTGTCACGGCAAGCCTTTTGAACAGGGAGATATGTTCAAACCCGGGAGAATGGGCGCCTATCATATCCAATGTATGGGATGCCATAAGGAAATGGGTATTGAAAAGCCGATGGGATGTACCGAGTGCCACAAAGAAAAAACTTCTTAGCGGAGCCGGAGGTAATGAGGCAGGAATATCCTCTTACCTCCCGCCTCGCACCTTAATTAAACTTTTGAGGTTTGAAATATGTCCATATCACGAAGAAAGTTTCTCGGGTGGATAGGCGCGGCCGGAATGGGTACTGCTCTGGGTACCTCGGCAAAAGCTGCTTCGAATAAAGCCTTTACCGGCTATCCCGATTCCATGGGCGTTCTGCATGACACGGTACTGTGTGTGGGATGCCGGACATGCGAAGCCGCGTGCAGCAAAGTCAACGAACTGCCGCCTCCGGAAAAGCCTTTTACGGATCTGTCTGTTCTGGATACAAAGCGCCGGACCGCTGTTGAAGCCTACACGGTTGTAAACAAATACGAACACGCAGGAAAACAGGGAAAACCCGTATTTGTGAAAAAACAGTGCAACCACTGTCTGGAACCTGCCTGTGCATCCGCGTGTTTTGTGAAAGCTTTTGCAAAAAGCAAAGAAGGCGCGGTCACTTATGATCCGTCTGTGTGTGTGGGATGCCGCTACTGCATGGTTGCCTGTCCCTTTAATATTCCGAGCTATGAATATGACAGCGCATTTTCGCCGAGAGTTGTAAAATGCACGATGTGCCATCCCCGAATCCTCGAAGGCAAAGTTCCCGGATGTGTGGAAGCCTGTCCCAAAGAGGCATTGACTTTCGGAAAACGCGAGGATTTGCTGAAAATCGCCAGAGAGCGTATCCAGAAATATCCGGATCGCTACGCGGATCACATTTACGGCGAACATGAAATGGGCGGCACGAGCTGGCTCTATCTTTCCGGAACTGCGTTCGGCAACATCGGAATGCGGGAAGATCTGGGAGTAAAACCTGCGCCGGAACTCACTGCCGGCGCGCTGGGTGCAGTGCCGATTGTAGTGGGACTTTGGCCCGTGCTGCTCACCGGTATATATGCCATGAGCAGACGCAAGGAAAAGATAGCCGCCGAAGAAAAAGAACAGGCTGTGGCTGCAGCTGTGGCAGAAATCGAGGCTAAGGCAGACAAAAAGCTCGCCGATGTCAGGGCCAAGGCTGAAAAAGACTTGGCAAAAGCCGAGAAAGATAAAGAAGCCGCTGTCAAAAGAGAGGTTCAGAAAGCCTTGGGCGAGGCGGCTGCGAAACATGAAGAAAAAGCCAAGACCGAAACAGAGGAGGAATCCTGATGTCCCGTCACGATACAGCCCTATATCGCAAAGAACTTTATACGCCCTTTAATCTGGTTGCAGGCATCATCCTTATTATCGGATGTGTCATAACGGTACTGAGATTTACAAAAGGACTGGGGACAGTCACCCATCTGGACGACAATTATCCCTGGGGAATATGGATAGGCTTTGACCTGCTGGCAGGTGTTGCCTTGGCCGCAGGAGGATATGTAACATCGTCGGCAGTCTATATTTTCGGAATGAAACGCTATCATTCCGCGGTAAGACCCGCTATTCTGACCGGATTTTTAGGATACGCGCTGGTGGTCTTTGCCCTGAATTACGATGTGGGCAGACCCTGGCGTCTTCCCTATCCTTTTATCATGCAGCAGGGAACGACCTCGCTGCTGTTTGAAGTCGCTGCCTGTGTGGCATTATATCTCACTGTTCTTTTCATCGAATTCACTCCCGCGGCATTGGAATGGCTGGGACTGAGACGCGCCCGGAATATCGTTACAAAACTGACTATGCTTCTGACCATTTTCGGCGTAGTCCTTTCCACGCTGCATCAGTCCTCTCTGGGCGCACTGTTTCTTCTTGCGCCGTCCAAACTGCATCCGCTCTGGTATTCGGGATATCTGCCGGTATTTTTCTTTGTTTCCAGCATAATTGCCGGATTGTCCATGGTGATTTTCGAAAGCACTCTGTCGCATCACTACTTTGCCGACAAGATGGACAAAACGCATCTGGAGGAAAAAGAAGGAGTCGCTCTGGGATTTGCAAAAGCCGCATCTTTAGTGCTGGCAGGCTATTTTGCCATCAAACTTATCGGCATAGCGGTGGACAACAACTGGCACTGGCTCGCTACCGGATACGGTTTATGGTTTCTGGCAGAACTGCTGGGATTTGTTGCCCTGCCGTCTCTGCTTTATGCCGTAGGAGTGAGGGAGAAAAATCTCACTCTGATAAAATGGACATCGGGAATGACCGTTTTCGGCATTATCCTGAACCGGCTCAATATCTGTCTCATTGCATTCAACTGGCACCTGCCTTACGCGGAAAAATATTTTCCGCACTGGATGGAAATCGGCATTTCTGTGTTTATCCTTACTATCGGCGTTCTTGTGTTCCGATTTATCGTGACCCGGATGCCTGTTCTCTACGAACATCCCGATTACAAGGACACACATCACTGATCTGACCGGACTCTGCGAGGGATAAAAGATGGAATTTTACACACTTCAGGAATTTATGACTTATACAAAAGGGATTACCTATCTGCTCATGGCGGCAATCCTTGTCGGAATAACCGGTTTCTGGCTTTTTCTGACAGACAGAGATGAAAATTAGAAAAAGAAAGTGTAGGTGACAGTCTCCGGTGAAACTCCGGATACCGACACCCGGCACAACTAAGGAGAAACATGATGTATCCGATATATCAATTTGTAACCGGTCCTCTGGCATGGATATCATTTGCCGTATTCTTTACCGGGGTGATTGTCCGTACTGTTTTTTATATCAGAGGCTTGGACTGGCAGTTGGACCGGGTGACTTACAGCGTCAACACCGGGTACGGCATAAAAGGCGCGCTGCGGTCTGTGTTTTTCTGGCTGCTGCCTTTCGGAACGCGCAGCTGGCAGGTCAAACCGGGATTTACCCTGATGTTTTTTGTGTTTCATATCGGTCTGCTTGTGACGCCGGTATTCCTTCAGGCACATAACATTCTTCTGCGGGAGAGATGGGGATTCAGTCTGTGGAGCATATCGGACAAGACAGCGGATATTCTGACAATTCTCATGCTCGTCGCGGCTGTCTTCCTGATTCTGCGCCGGATTGCTCTTCCCGAAGTCAGAATTCTGACCGATTCATCGGACTATCTGGTGCTGGCAATTGCGGTCGCACCGTTTATTACCGGATTTCTGGCGTCCCGACATGCACCGGGCTATGACTTCTGGCTTATTCTTCATATTCTCAGCGGCGAAGTCATGCTGGCAGCTATTCCCTTTACCAAACTCTCTCATTTTGTCCTGTTCTTCCTGTCCAGAGCGCAGCTCGGCATGGACTTCGGCATCAAACGGGGCGGCATGAAAGGAAAAGGCATGGCATGGTAGGGTGAAAAAAGTGAAAAGTGAGAAGTGAGAAATACCTACAGACTTCCAGAAAATAAATTTCACTGCGTTACCGGTCGGAGATATACGGAAAGTATTATCTCCTCCCTGCTGCCTTGTGAAATTTAATTTCTGAAAATCTGTATAATTTTCAATTCTCAATTAAAAACAAACATCGAATATGCAGGAATAAAGAAAAATGCCAGAAGGAATACTTTGCAACAGAAAGCCGATCAATACCAAGGAAGAACTTCATGCCCTGTTGGCAGATAAGAGCGGGAAACAGTATTATGAGGAGATGAAAAGTCTGGATGTTGACCGCGAAAAACTGCGAGGCACACTTCAGAAAACACTCAGATCCCGGCTGAAAACATGGCTGGAAATATGCGCTCACTGCGGCCTTTGTGCGGACAGCTGCTTCCTTTATCTTGCAAACAACAGGGACCCGAAACAGGTTCCATCATACAAAATCCAGTCAACCCTCGGAGAAATCGTAAAACGGAAAGGGGATGTGGATAACGTGTTCATGCAGACTGTCATGGACACAGCATGGTCCAAATGCACCTGCTGCAACCGTTGCGGCATGTATTGCCCTTTCGGCATAGACATGGGAGTCATGTTCGGTTATCTGAGAGGACTGTGCTTTTCGCAGGGATTCGTACCCTGGGAAATGAAGAT
>DYRK01000369.1 GCA_020718785.1 Desulfatirhabdium butyrativorans
ACCATGCGAAAAAGAAAAAATAAAATCCCTAAAGGGGATTTTATTTTTTCATTTCCGCACTCCTCCCTAAACATTATCTCAGCTTGGACACAATAAACTCTCCGATCTTCTCTGCCGATAAGCCGAAAAGCTCACGGGTTTCCATCTGTCCGAGATGCCGATCTTCCCATGACATGCTGTTTTCATGGACAATATTTTTAATCCGCTCATACTTGCCGCCCAATGCCTTTATTTTCACCGAAAGCGGTATATTCTCTTTGAATTCCACATTCAGCAGGAGCAGATGTCCGATCATGTTCGGAGCGGCAGATGAGTCAGAGATAATCGGAATAACCAGAATGCTGCGGTCATCTCTCCGTCCCTTGCCGATATAGACATTTCCTTCTCTCACGATAATTTTCTTGCTGCCTTTCAGTATCTTATCCTTTTCCACACGGGAAGAAATGGTTGCCGACGTGCCTTCCCGCCGGACCATCTCGATCACTGTTTCATCTGCGGGTTCGCCGAGAAGATTGAGTCCGCTGATGCGATACAGAGTAATACCCGGAATACCCGAAACAACGCCCTGGAGATTTTTCAGCACAATAACATTGGCTGCAGTGAGTTGCGAAGCCTTGAATCCCTGTGCCGTGAGCGTGTCAAACAGAATGCCCTCGGTTTTCTCGCTGATGCGGCTCGTTCCCACAGTCACGGTTTTTGCCTGATGCTTGATGGCATCCACGGGGCGAGACATATTGTTGATGGATTTGCCGAGACATTCGAACAGCATATTCAGCATATTCAGGGCAGTTCCCCGGATACCGAAATCCAGTTCGAAATCAGATACCGGCAATCTTCCGGAGAGATATTTCAGCAGCAGAGTCAGATCCGAATCCAGCCCCAGCGTCCGCAGCAGCAAATCTCCTGACCGCTTCTTCCTGAATTCATTATAAAATCTTGCGATTTTCTCCCGAAAGGCTTTTTCCAGAACCAATTCATAAACATCCAATCCCTTTCGGGCATAGTGTTCGATCTCTGCCTGAATCTCTTCCCGGAATTTGAAGAGAAACCGTGATCCTTCGTTGATGGCAATCGCTGCGTAGTATCCCCAGATATGCCCGACCAGCGTATTCATAATGGGCGCAAGGTGTTCTTTGACCGCCGGCACATGAAACACATCTTCGGCATAAGAATCAAAGCGGTCTTCGCCTTCGTCGGCAATGACTATGGGAACAGCTTTATGGGCTTTGAAAATTGCCGTGTCTTTGACAATGTCTCCGATAACTCTTTCTCTGGTTCCCCCCGCGCACACGATAATCAGGGGTTCCGAAGAAAGATCAATGTGTTTTTTATCTTCCACATAATCAGAGGAAATGGTTTTGTAACACAGTTCGCTCAGTTTGATGCGGATTTCATCTGCCGAAGTCTTATTGGGACCGCTGCCTACGGCTGCCCAGTAAGTCCGGGTGACAGCAGTCCGTTTGGCGGATGCCTCGATGGTCTTTTTCAGAGACAGAATTTTCCGCATCTGCCCGGGGAGTTCCAGCAGCCGTCCGATTTCCTCGGAGACAAATTCCTCATCGCGGCATCCTTTGAGACACGCTATATGAAGACCGAGTAATGCTCCGGCAACAATCTGGGAGTAAAAGGCTTTTGTGGAGGCAACAGACATCTCGATATCCCGTCCGCTGCTGGTGTACATCACTCCTTCGACCTTGAAAGTGATATTCGAGTCACGGCGGTTCACAATGGCAAGAGTATGCGCGCCGCGTTCTCTGACCATATCCACGGTACGGTTCGTATCGGCAGTGGTTCCGGACTGAGTGATCGCGACCAGCAGACTATCCTCCATGGTGCCGTAATCATAAAGCTTGAACCCGCTCATCTCTGATGCTTTCATGGAGCGGATGGCAAAGGAGGGATCGTTCATGTAGTAAGTCAGAATATCCGCACATGCCTGAGCAGCCACCCCGGCGGTTCCCTGTCCCACAAAGAAAATCCGCCGTATCTGATTGCTCAGGATCGCGTCTTTGATTTTTTTCGGAAAAACCTTCTCATCCAATACTACGGCATAGCGATTGTCTCCTGTTTTTTCCCAGCGGTTCAGAAGCGTCTTTTCAACAGACATCGGCGATTCTGAAATTTCTTTCAGGAAATAATGGGGAAATCCCTGACGGTCAATATCTCGTGAAGTAATGACAGACGACTTGATGTCTTTGTCTCCGAGTTCCACCGGGGTTCCGTCATAAAACATGGCTTTGATGCCCTCAAGTCCTCCGCGGGAATTCTGATCCAGGACAAAAATCTGTCCCTGTACTTTCTCACCGTTTCTGCCTTCCACGGTTTTTTCGCCGTCAACCTTGAGATATGAAGAAGTCTCTTCGATAAAGCCGTAAACTTCGGAAGCCGGCATGTAGTGATTTTCTGCCAGACCTATAAAAACAGCCTGTCCGCTGCCTTTCTGTGCCAGAAAAAGTTTTCCCGGAGCCAAATCCGTGTGCATACATATCGCATGGGATCCGTGGAAATCCCTGACCGAAGCCCGGAAAGCTTCTGTCACATCCATGCCCTGCCGGATATATTTCTCAATCTGCAAAGGAATAATTTTAGTATCGGTGGAAATATCCTTGGGAATGAGATTTCTGTTCTTGATTTCGTAGCCCATTTTCAGTTCAAGATAATTATCAATATCTCCGTTCAGGCAGACATGGATAATTGAAGAAGGCGTGTCAGTTCCGACGGTTATGTTGTCAACAGGGTGACAGTTCGGCTCCGTGATTGCTCCCACCGAAGCCCATCGGGTATGAGAAATGACAGTATGGTGCTGATGCGGAAACCCGGCAATTGTTTTCAGAATCATGTCGTTTCGAATCTGTTTCCGCAGAAAACTCACATTGTCTCCGAGACTGCCGATTTCCGCCGCGGTTTTATAGGCAAAGGAAACCGAGGTATTATGGACAGAGATGCTTTTGTTGAGCAGAATTTCTTTGCCGGTCCGTTCAGCCCATTCTTCTGCGAGATTTTTCTGACCGAGCAATGCTTTGAATTTCTCAAATTCCGAAGCATCGAGAACAAACATCAGGGAAATGCCTGCCGAATCGCGTCCCCTGACTTCAAGACGGTCTATGCTGTTCAATACCGAATTGATCTTTTTGAAGATTATCAAGGTGTTAAAACACGGTTCGGTATGAGACATCAGAGTTCTGATTTTTTCTATATTGTCTGAAAGCTCGGCATTCAGACACCACGCGATATCTTTGAGCCTTTCTGTTTTCAAAGACATAGAGTCTGTCTCTGCTTTGATAATTCCGGCAAGACATTTCGAGAGGTCTGAAAGCTTTTCCTGAAGAAGCGGATCGCTATAGATTTGGAAAAACGAGCTGTCCTGCTTTAAAGATCGGGCAATGTTCCAGAAAGGTTCCAGCCGGTCTTTTCCGTCTCCGGGGATTTGCCCGACAGTATCAAGCATCTCATTCAGTGCCAGGATATGATCCAAAGGCGGCGGAGTGCCTGCCGGGTGGGTTTGTCTGATTGAGACAATTCCTGTAAGTCCGCACATATTTTTACGTCCTCCGTTCCCGGAAAAATCTGCGAAAAGAGGGATGTTTCCGGCTTTTGTTTTTCAGATATTTTTTTTACAGATGTGATAACTTTTTCACAATCAGAGGGAAAGATCAATGGGGTGGAAACAGTATTTTTGATGGGTCAGAGGTTCGGGGTCAGGGGTTCGGGGTTTTTTCCTCTCACCTCTGACCCCTGACCTTTCACCCCTCTAAAATTTTGAGATAAAGCTCTTTGATCCGCTCTTCTGTCATTTTCTTTTTCCAGTCTTTTCCCAAAGCATTTTCCCAGAGCGGTTCAAGGATCAGAGCCACTGCAATCATTTTTTTCAATTGCTCTTCTCTGATACCTGCGCCCAAGTTGCGAGGCAGCCGGATATTGTTTTTTTCCATCATCTGCCGGAATTCACGGACGCCTTCTGGATAGAATTCTTCAAGTCTGTCAAAGACAATGCAGTTGCCGATTCCGTGATGAATTCCCAGCACAAAAGACAGTCCGTAAGACATCGCGTGGCAGACTCCGACCTGTGAATATGCAATGCTCATGCCGCCGAAATAAGAAGCCATCATCAGCTTGTCGTCACTTTCGGGGCCCGGGTCCAGAAAAACTTCTTTGCATAGATCAAGGGCTTTTTCGCCGTAAGATCGGCTGAAGGCATTCAGGTAGGTTCCGGTCAGCGATTCCACACAATGGATATAACAATCCATGCCCGTATAAAACCGCTGATCCGAAGGCGCGCCGGAAGTCAGTTCCGGGTCCAGAACCACCTGATCGAATACCGTATGATCGGAATTGATGCCCAGCTTTTTTTCGGGACCGATGAGTACGGTAGTACGGGAAACCTCCGCGCCGGTTCCTGCAAGTGTGGGAATACCGGCATGATAGACCGCCGGATTTTTAATCAGATCCCAGCCTTGATAATCTTTCGCGGAACCGGGATTTGTAAGCATCAGCGAAACTGCCTTTGCCAAATCCATAGTGCTTCCGCCGCCTATGCCGATGATACCTGCCGGCAAAGTGTCTGAAAAAGAGCGGATTTTTTCCGTCAATTCATCCACATACATGGTAGAGGGTTCTTCTTTTACATTGATCCAGAGCAGCATGTCCTTAGATTTTAAGGGAATCCGGGCAGCAAAGTCTGTTCCTCTGAACACATCATCGGTAACAAAGACCATAAAGCCGTTTCCCACGCGTGGACCCCTAAGAATATCATCCAATTGATTGAAGCTGCCCCGTCCGAATATTACGCGGGACACTACTTTGAAATTTCTGAACACTCAGATACTCCTTATCACATTGATAATTTTAGCGATTCTGCGATCAAGCTCTTCCGGAGTCCATGACAATTTGATGAGCATGGAGACGGCGCGGCTGAGGATGCTGTCGGATTTCGGCAGATGAATTCGGCTGTAATCCGGGCGGTTTTCAATGAGTTCTATGGGCAGCCGGGCCGCGGCACGAAGCGATTTCAGATGATCCCATTGCCTGATATAATGCCATTTATTGGCATACCAATAGAAACATCCGTCAACGCCGGCTGCTGCCAAATCTTTTGTAACTTTCCGTGCAAGGGCTTCATCCGGCATGAAAAAACAGAGAAAAGTCGCGGTATCTCCTTTTTCATCGGGAAGCTTTCGGAAAGTAATATCCGGAAACTGCGCGAGAGCATCCTTTAAAGCTTTTTTGTGCAGACGCTGCTTTTCCAGCATGATATCCAATTTCCGCAACTGTGCAAGCCCCACCGCGGCATTCAGTTCGCTGATGCGGAAATTGGAGCCGAGAATCGCATGTCCTTCCAATCCGCGGTCATTGCCGATGTGGTCATGCCCGTGATCGGAATATGCCTCTGCAATGCGGTAAAGATTCGGATCATCTGTAATGATCGCGCCGCCCTCGCCGCAGGTCACGGTTTTGACCGGATCAAATGAAAAGCAGCCCGTCTGACCGAAAGTTCCCAGAGCTTTTCCGTTAAATGTTCCGCCCAGAGACTGACACGCGTCCTCGATCATCTTCAGCCCGTTCTGCTCGCAGACGGCTTTGAGTCTGTCAATCCGAGCCATCGCTCCGCACATATGAACCGGCAGCACGGCTTTGGTCCGCGGGCTGATTACAGATTCGATGCTGTCAGGATCAAGGCAGAGAGTTTCATCAATGTCGCCAAATACCGGAACCGCGCCCGCTGCCAGCACTGCCTCCGCAGTGGCGATAAAAGTAAAGGGCGGAATAATTACTTCATCCCCCGCGCCGATGCCGCAGGCAGCCAGCGCGATGCTGAGAGCCGCGGTGCCGTTTGAACACAGGAGGCAGTGTTTGACGCCGATGCGTTCTGAAAGTTCTGCCTCAAAGCTTTTTGCTTTCCATCTGCCTTTGCGTGCCTGATCAAATCCGTAACGGAACAATACGCCTGTTTCGAGAACTTCCTGAACTTCTTTCCGTTCTTCGTCTCCGAATATTTCAAATCCCGGCATAGTCCTTATCCTTGATATATAAAGTTATA
>DYRK01000370.1 GCA_020718785.1 Desulfatirhabdium butyrativorans
TAGGTCCGGCTCCGGTAATCAGAACGTCTTCTCCGACAAGATTATATGAAAGTGCCGTATGCACTGCATTGCCGAAGGGATCGAAACACGCGAGCAAATCAGTGGGAATATTCGGATCGCAAAGCCAGATATTCCCGGCAGGAATGCAGAGATATTCGGCAAATGCGCCGTCCCGGTTTACACCTACGCCTTTGGGGTCTCTGCACAGATGTCGTCTGCCTGCAAAGCAGTTCCGGCAATGACCGCAGACAATATGCCCTTCTCCGCTGACCAGATCGCCGATTTTGAAATCCTTGACATTTGCGCCGAAGCCTGCCACGGTTCCCACATATTCATGACCTATAACCATAGGTGTTTTTATGGTTTTCTGCGCCCACGCGTCCCAGTTGTAAATATGGAGATCAGTGCCGCAGATGGCGGTCTTGCTGATTTTGATGAACACATCATTCAGACCCGGCTCGGGAACCGGAACATCCTCTAAACAAAGCCCCGGTTTCGGATACTTTTTCAGAATAGCCTTCATTTTGCTCATGGCTTCACCTCTATTGTTTTCGGAGTGCAAAAATAGAGCGGAGCGATTTTTTGCATCCTGCCGAATTTTTTGAAATATGTGCAAAAAACCGCTTCGCTCTATTTTTGCACTCCGGATTACGCGTTGAAAAGCGGTTCTATATCCTTCAATGCTTTCTCATCCACGACCTTTAACCGCATTGCCGTATCAGGAGTCAAAAGAGCAAAGGTTCCCCTTGACTTGGCGCAAATCGTTTCGCTGTTACGGATAATTCCATGCATCACAGCTTCGCGTTCATTTATGACTTCAAGGATTTTTCCCTCGGCAGTCAGTTCTGTTCCCACAAAGACCGGCCTGATAAAATCAACGCTGATGGTCTTGGTCAGAATGATTTTTTTCAGCAGACAGATGGCTGTCCAGCTCATGACTTCATCCAAAATCGTTGAGATAATGCCGCCGTGAGCCAGATTGCTCCATCCGCAGAGATGCGGCGGAACAGTCAGATTCGAATACACCGATTCTTCGTCTGTGAAAAATTCCATTCTCAGACCCGATGAATTCGTATGCCCGCACGCGAAACAGCCGTGATTGTCCAAAATCGGAAGCTGTCTGTATTTTTTCAGTTCTGTCATATCTCACGGTCCGGGCTATTTCAGAAAATGTCTCAGGTCCGTCCGCGCAGTGCGATTCGGACGGATATCTTCTCTGATCTCTGCCTCGATTTTTCGGCGGCTGTCTTTCAGGATAAGGGCTTGGCCGCTTTTCAGGGGTTTTGCGGTTTTGACAAATCCGCAGCTCAATCCTCTGGGAATGAAGCCTTCGGGTCTGTCCGGGCTGGAAATGCTGTAAATCCGGTCATTATGCCGTCCGATGCCCATATCGCTCACGCAGGTAAGGACAGTGCCGATTTCGCTGCCCCCGGTATCTGTCACTGATGCCGGCAGAGAAATTTTCCGCAGATCATAGCCCGCAAACGGGTAGGTGAATTCGGCGTTTGCCGGGTCTCTGAGCGGTTTGTCGCCTATAAAAAATTTTGTGAAACCGCTCCTGTCTTTGTTGAAAGGCAGAGCAAATGACCAGGGAGTATGGAGAAAAAGCCAATTGCCGATATCCTGATGAGACAAAGGCAAAACCGCGCCTGCGCGCAGAGAATCCCTCGCAGCCAGGCCGCAGGAAATCAGACCGAATGGCTTGCCTGCTTCCAGAATCATGTCCCAAAGCCGGACAGTTTGTTCGGGTGAGATAAAAATTTCAAAGCCGAATTCGCCGGTATAGCCGGTTCGGGAAAGCAATATAGCTGTTCCGTCGCTGAGACGGACCTGATCGCTGAGAGGAGAGGCAGGGTCAAAATGTCCTTTGAATGAGAAATAAGGCATGCTTTCAAAGATTTTTTCAGGATTCGCCAGAATTCTGCTCAGAATTTTCGCAGAATCGGGTCCCTGGACATCCAATTTTCCGACCTTGTCCGTAAGGTCGCCGATTTCAACCTTCAGACTTCCTTTGTTTGCGGATAAATGTGCCGCAATCTTTGCGCCCATGCCTGCATTCACAACAGCTATATAGCTTTCTTTTTCAAGGCGATACACGATGCTGTCGTCAATAACCCGGCCCTTTTCATTCAGATACACGCCGTAAACGCATCTTCCGGATTCAAGAGGTTTTTGTTTCGCTCCGATACACGCGTTCAGGTCTCTGCTGAAACAGACTTGGAGCAGATCAGATGCCGCGGCGCCTGATATTTTCACGACTGCCATGTGGCTGGTGTCAAAAATACCGGCAGCGGTAAGGATAGTCAGATGCTCTGCTTTTGCGCCGGAGGGATACCACAGCGGCATTTCATATCCGCCGAAAACAGCCATATTTGCGCCCTGCCGCACATGCCGGTCATACAGCAGGGTCCGTTTTGTTTCCATCATGCCTCCTTTCTGAAAGCAAATAAACTCTATTTTCTCAGCATCTCTGTCAAAAGTCAATACAATTTTCCGTGTTTTTCTGTTCAGTCAGAAAACAGACCCAGAGTTTTTCCGTCCTTTAAATTGACTAAGCCTTCCTCACAGATTCTCAGATAAGGAATGGCCGCGCCGGTCAGCGCGACGAGTGTGAGCAAAGGATCGGGAAAGAGACATCCCAGTTCGGATAAGGTTTTCCTGATGCTTTTTATTTTCTGCACCAATGTCTCCATGGGCAGATCGGAGATGATTCCCATTACAGGCATGGGGATTTCCTCGATGATGCTGCCCTTGACACACAGTACCGCGCCGCCCTGCAAGTCATAAATACGGTTGACTGCTGCTGCCATGTCCGAATCGTCTGCGCCGACCCCGATAATATCCGATGTGTCCCATGCCGCGCTGGAAGCAATGGCTCCGGCTTTCATGCCGAATCCTTTGATTAATCCCGTAAAAATTTTGCCCGGATGAATCCGGCGGTCTATTGCTGCAATTTTCAGGATATCCCGAGTCATATCGCTTCTGATTTCGCCTTCTGTGACAGGCAGAATCTGCTTTGTCTCTTTTGTCACCAGATCTGTTTTCATCTCGATGACTCTTACCTCAAAGCTTGAAGCTGTAGTTTCCGGGCGGATGCAAAAGTCGGACGCCTTGAATTTACGGGGCAGATGAACAGTGTTGCGGCTCTGTTCCGAAAAAGAATGCTGCCGGGGAGAAACGAGCAGATTTCCCTCATGGCAGATGATCTGACCGTTGCTTATAACATATTCGGCTTCAATCTTTCTCGGATCAGGAATAATTAGCATATCGGCATATTTTCCGGGCGCAATT
Source organism: Desulfatirhabdium butyrativorans (assembly GCA_020718785.1). Taxonomy (GTDB): domain Bacteria; phylum Desulfobacterota; class Desulfobacteria; order Desulfobacterales; family DYRK01; genus DYRK01. Next base: position 3,292 of record DYRK01000370.1, read on the forward strand.
CCGCCGATATGGGCATCCAAATGAAAATGTTCTGCCACATTAAGTGTAGCCATCCGAACAGCGGCAATCGGATCAAAACCAGAGTCAATGGCTTTCTGAACCACAAAATCCATATAGCCTTTTTCCATAAGGTCTTCGGGTTGAACGCCGTCTGTTGCCAAGGCAAGCCGCCGCAGGCTGATGCCGCTGTCTTTTATCCCGGAGATTGTTTCAAGGTCTCTTCGGATGCTTCCTTCCCTTACCATGACGTAAATTCCGAGTCTCAGTCTTTCTATGACTTCCTGAGCAGTAATCGGCTCATGGCAGGAAGATATCCCCAGAGCAGCATATCCTGCCAGTTTGTTTCCTTTGGCTCCGGCAGAATGTCCCTCCAGCGTTTTTCCCATGAGAAGTGCTTCTTCAAAACAGGGCAGTATTTTATCCGGTTCCTGAAAAACTGCCTGCCAGTAAGATTCGCCGATGCCGACAATATCTTTCCGGGACATCAGTTTCCGAATTATCTCTCTCGGAACACCGAATGCGGCATGACTCACAGAGACCATAGCCGGAGCCGTACTCAGTATCTTCACAGGCTGATTTTCCAGCGAAGCGAGAAATTCCAGAACGCCTTCATATCCCATGACCGCAAAGGCTTCCATGGATTCGGTGATGATAGTAGTGGTTCCGCCTTTCATTGCATATCTGAGAAATTCGCTGATATTGAACAGCCACGCAAGATGGGTATGCCCTTCAATCAGCCCCGGAATAAGGGTTTTCCCTTTCGCATCTATGACTACGGTGTCGGGCCCGACAGTATGCCCGGCATTGTCTCCCACATAAACAATACGCCTGCCTTTGACGCTGACCGAATATTTATCTAAAAATTCTCCGGTATAGACATTGAGGAGTTCGGCGTCAAAGATTGCCAGATCCGCTTTTTCTTTGCCCGATGCGATATTCATCGCCGTCTTTGACTCTTGGGCATTCAAGGGTGTAATGCTCATAAAATATGTCATCCTTAGCTTCAGTCGTCCGGAGTGCCGAACTTACAGTTTGGCATGAGGCAAACCGGGGAACTGCCAAACTGTAAGTTCGGCACTCCGGATCGGCAAATATTTTCTTCGGAATCGCTATATTATCCAGTTGGGGCGTCCTTTTGCCCGCTCGGTGACGGTCTGTTTAAGCCATTCTTCCAGTCCCCGGACCATATAAAATTCAGGGAAAAGCAGGTCTTCATCCGAGGCAATCCGCCCCTCTCCGACAGCAATCCGAGACAATGCTGTGCAGGGATAGATTCGGATTCCACGGGAGACTTTCACGGCTTCCGGTTCCAATGACTCTATGAAGCAGAGACTTTGTTCGGCTGTTTCACGGATTTCACCGGGTCCTCCGAGCAGCAGAAATCCCATCTGATGAATGCCGTGCTGTTTCAGCAGTCCTGATATCCGGCGGACATCTTCGATGCTGAACCGCTTGTTCATCTGCCTGAGAATCTGTTCGGACCCGCTTTCGCATCCCAGACTGACTTCCCTGCAACCGGCTTTTGCCATTTTCCCGATCAGCCTCTCCGCGGTTTTATGGGGATAGAGAATGCAGCGCCATGAGATATTCATATCCTCGGCAATAATTCGCTCGCAAAGTTCTTCAGCATAACCTGCCGGAAAATTGAAGGTGTTGTCAACAAAGAAAAAATGACGAAATCCGGCTTCGACATAGCCGCGAAGGGATTCTACCGCCCGTTGAGGAGAATGACTTCTCATGATTCTTCCCTCGATGCCGGCGGTAGAGCAGTAGCTGCAATTCATGGGACAGCCCCGCCGGGTCTGAAACGGTATCCATATTTCCTCATCTTTCAACTCGGGCGGCAGACTCAGATGGATATTCGGCAGCGGTGAGGGAAAGTCATCCATATCTTTTGAGCGGCAGACCTTTTTCCTCAGCCCGGTTTCCGGAAGCCACAGACCGGGAATATCTGAAATACCGGCATGTTGCTCGATCCTTTCCAAAAGCATGACAAATGACTTCTCACCTTCTCCCTGAATCCCCATATCGGCATTCAGATATGCCAGCGCGCTTTTCGGAAAAATACTGTAGCCGGGTCCGCCCAAAACAACAGGCGCATCGGAAAGACTTCGGCACTCGGCAACAATTGCTTTGACCGGTTCCAAAAGAAATTTTGTGTTTTCCATGTGCTGATCGTCAATATTTCTCACCGATATGCCGATCACCCGGGGAGAAAAATCACTGACCGCTTCTTCGATAAGGGTCCGAACATCTTTGTCCTGCGCCATCAGATTGAGCATCCTGACTTCATGACCTGCGGCATCTGCTGCCGCGGCGATATATGCAGTTCCCAGCGGAAGTACAGGCATATTGATCAGTTCGGTATTCGCTGAAATAAGGAGAACTCTCATCGTATTAGCTCCGTTCGGAAAAGTGACGCATATTCCCGGTTATCGCAGATAACCTGTAGGGGCATGTCGGCGACATGCCCTGTGCATTCAGAAGGTTATAACTTTGTCCGATTCTTTTATAAGCTCGTATAAATCATCCATCCAAGCTATAGGGCAAGTGCCTGATCCCTCCAGACCGTGGGATTTCATACATACACCTATCGCCCTGAAACTGGGCTATCTGCTCCGTTACATTGAACTGTTCTGTGCCTGACTGTTCAAAAAGCACACCTTTGCCAAGCATAAAAACACTTATAAGCGACCGACCATTATGATTTATAAGATCCGGCGGGTCAGACATTTCTGTCT
>DYRK01001087.1 GCA_020718785.1 Desulfatirhabdium butyrativorans
ATACTTCCTTTCTATAGTGTGTAAATCTTCGGAAAAGAAAGGAAATAAGCAATGATTAAGATAAGTTGTCTGCCGATATTGGTAAGAAGTATATTTCGCGGTCTGCCCGGAATATGGAAAGGCAGACATCTTCTTCTGTTATACTGGTTTGTCTTCATGCAGGCAATTGTACCTGGCAAAAAGACCGTGAAAGAAATTTCACGGCGGACACCTTTTCATATACCGGAATGGCGTCTTCGAAGGCTTCTCAAGGCAACGTGTCGGACAGCGGAAATCGTTATCACATGGTTTGCATGGGAAGCTGTGAACTCTTTTCCTCAACCGGAAGACGGTGTTCTTTACATGGTCGGGGACTCCGGCCATAAGAACAAACGGGGTGAAAAAAATCCGGCTGTCCGAAAAGGGCGGGAGAATAAAAACGGACCCCGGTTTTTCGGAATTCGCTTTGTCCTCCTGGCCGTATGCCGGTCGGGCTTTCGGATTCCTGTTGCCGTCCGAATCATTCTGCCTGAAAACGATCCGGACTATAAGAAGGAAAATATTCTGTTCTGTGAGACGGTGCGAAACATTGTTCTGCCTCACCGGGCCAAAACCGTGATTGTCGTCGGAGATGCGGCCTGCGGTTCCCGAGAAAATATGAAAACGGTTATAGAAAAGAACAAAAACGATGCTGCCCGGAACCGGTTTTTCGTTTTTGCAATCGCCCGGACATGGAAAACGGCGGAAGGCAAAAGCATCAAAAACATGGTAACCTGTCTTCCGCGCGGATTCTTCAGCCGTACACGGATTCCGGGTCTTTCGAATCCGAACAGGCGGAAATCTTTCCGGATTTATGGAAAAAGCGTCTGTCTGCGTCATATCGGAGACGTCACAACGGTGTCGAGCAGAAAAGGGCGTAACGCAGGGGCCGAAAGCACTGAAATCCTTGTGACCGATCTTCCCGGAGCGACAGGCAGGCAAGTCATTTCCATATATCAGAGGAGATGATCCGTCGAAATCATCTTCAAAGAGCTGAAAAGCGGGCTTGGCCTGGGAGAACATCAGGTTGCCGGAGACAAAAACAGAGCAGAAAAATCTGTCGGCATTGCCGTAATTGCTTACCTGTTTTTGCTCAGATCTCGGAAAAATGATATTCAGCCGGGCAAGTCCCGGAGTATTTTTCAACTCCGAAATAATTTCAGAACGGAGGTGATAAAACTTCATTTCGGGCATTTAATGAATCAGAATTAAAAAAAATAAAAAATTCATAAGATTATGATAGAGAAAGCTGTACTACCTGTCGTTTTTG
>DYRK01000371.1 GCA_020718785.1 Desulfatirhabdium butyrativorans
TAATTCGGGAATATGATTGTTTTTTTCAGCGTCATAATCTTTTAAAAGTATTTGTTTTCAGGTAGTTATTCGGTAAATACGCCAAAGGACAAATTGTCTGTTGATTTAAGCGATGATAAATGCTATTCTGACACTGTTCAATAAACAGTGCCTTATAGGATGGTGGAATATGTCTGATACCTTGCGAACATTCATAGCCATTCCGCTTCCTGAAAATGTCATATCCTTTATCTCCCGAATTCAGGAACGCGTCAAAGCTTACGGATTCAAAGCCGGCTGGGCCCGTCCCGAAGGCATTCATCTGACCCTTAAATTTTTGGGAGACATTGATTCCGGAGATGCGGAAATTGCGGGAGAGGCAATGTCTCAAGCTGTCAAAGAGAGCCTCCCGCTGTCATTGGCTGCAAAAGGTCTCGGCGTGTTTCCGGGTATAAAACGCGCCCGGGTGATATGGGTGGGACTGAAGGGAGATATATTCGCACTGACCGAGCTTCAGAAAAAAATCGAGGAGCATCTCGAAGCTGCCGGTTTTCCGAAAGAAGACAGACCGTTCAGAGGACATCTGACCCTTGCCCGTGTAAAAGGCGAAATTGACCCCAAAAAGCTTGCCGAGGCAATGAAAAAATTCGGGGAAGCCGAATCGGAAATCTTTGCAGCAGATCAGGTCGTTCTGTTCAGAAGCGAGTTGAAACCTTCGGGAGCGGTTTATACCCGTCTGAGAACTTCAAATCTGATAAAAAAATAGCCGTGTAGAGCGGGTTTCAAACCCGCTTTACAAAAAAATGCCATGCAACGCGGATTTCAAACCCGCTATACATCAAAAAGTTCATCAATAATGAGTGAAAAATGAATGAAAAAATTGAAACAGCACAGACCAGTTATGACGAAGTTCCTTATGGAAGTCATGCTTTTGCCCAAAGTCATCCGGATCGTCTGGCTCTTATCGGGCGTCTGTTCGGACTGAATCCGGCGGCGGTTACTCGATGCCGGGTTCTGGAACTGGGCTGCGCGAGCGGCGGCAATCTGATTCCCATGGCCTATTACCTGCCGGAGAGTGAATTCATAGGTGTTGACCTCTCATCCCGGCAGGTCGAGACTGGGCTGAAGATCATTCAGGATTTGGGATTGAAAAATATCCGCATCAGACATGCGAGTATTCTGGGCTTGGATGATTCATGGGGAAAGTTTGACTACATTATCTGCCACGGGGTTTACTCATGGGTTCCCAAAGATGTTCAGGACAAGATTCTGGCTGTGTGTTCCGCCAATCTTGCGGACACGGGGATTGCCTACGTGAGTTATAATACCTATCCCGGATGGCATCAGCGCGAGGCATTGCGCCAGATGATGCTATATCATGTCCGGCAGATGAAGGAATCCAGGCATCGCATTGATCAGGCAAAGGCATTGATAGATTTTCTGGCGCGCTGTGTTCCTTCTGAAAACAATCCTTACGGCATGATGCTGAAAAATGAGATGTCGCTCATCAACCGCGTGGATGACTGGTATCTTTTCCATGACCATCTCGAAGAAGTCAATGATCCGGTTTACTTCTGGCAGTTTGCCGAAAGCATGGGCAGGCACGGTCTGCAATATCTCGGAGAGGCGGATTTCTCCACTATGCTGACCAGCAGACTGCCCAAAGAAGTTGCCGAGACATTGAAACAGATCAATCACAATATCATCTCCACCGAGCAGTACATGGACTTCTTCAGAAACCGGCAGTTCCGCCAGACCCTTCTGTGTCACCAGCGCGCACCGGTCAGACGGAATATCGGTCCCCCGGAAGTGATAAATCTTCTGACCGCTTCGGCTGCGAATACGGTTGACGCTGAAGGCAAAGCTGTGGCACGGACGGACCTGACGTCGGGAATATCGCAGTCTTTCCGGGGTCCCAGAGGAAGTATCACTACGAACCGCCCCCTTACCAAAGCCGCGATGTCCGTACTCAGGGAGAACTGGCCCCGGTGCCTCAGCATGGATGCCCTGTTCAATGCGGCTGTTCAGCGGCTGAACAATGGGAGACATGCCGTGCAGGGAGATATTCAGGTGCTGGCATCGGATATGCTCCAGGCTTATACTGCAAATGCCGTGGAATTTCGGACATGGCAGGGAGATTTTGTCACAAGAGTCAGCGAAAAGCCCAAGATCAGCCCTTTGGCCGCATATCAGAACAGACAGGGGAAATCTGTTGTGAATCTGCGCCACGAGCAGGTTCCGATAGACCCGTTGACTCAGCATATAGTCAATCTTTCAGACGGCACGCGGGATCGCTCCGAGATGGTCCGTCATCTGACCGATATGATAAAAAACGGCGCACTGACAGCTCATCGGGACAATCAGCCAATAACTGACGCGGCAATGATTCAGAGTAATCTGGAACAGGATGTGGACCGCCGTCTGGCATATCTCGCCGGTTCGGCATTGTTAATCGGATAAGAGCCTTAGGTGATAAGTTATCAGAAAACAATGAACCTGTCCCAAAATTCAGCTTTAAGACCTAAACCCGCATTCATTATTATTTCAAGAGCTTTAATATTTTTGGGACAGGTTCATGATAACTTATAGTCAGATTTATGGAGGTTTATGAATTGAAAAATAAAGTTATTTCAGGTGACAGTTTATCTATCCTCAGAACTGTAAAAAACGAGACCTTTGACTTAGTAATTACTTCACCGCCATATTTTCAGCAGCGGAATTATGGAAACGGCAATTCAGGCATAGGCAATGAAAAAACAGAAGAAGAGTATCTGGAAAATCTGATGAATATTTTCAGAGAATGTGTCCGGGTTACCAATGAAAAAGGCGCGCTTGTTTTTAATATAGGCGATAAGTACATTAATGGCGGACTTTCTCTTATTCCCTACAAATTTGCTATTCGTGCTGTCGAAGATAAAAAAGTTTTTTTGATCAATCAGCTCACATGGTCAAAACTTAACCCGACTCCGCGTCAGGAAAAACGTAAACTGATCCAAGCCACAGAACCGTTTTTTATATTTGCCAAATCAAAAAACTATTATTTTGATTTGGATAGCTACTTAACGCATTTAGATAATTTTAATAAAAATATCAGAAACAAACCTTCGGATAAGTTAGGCAAAAAATATTTTGAACTGATAAACAGTTCCGATTTGACTGAAGAACAAAAGATAAATGCCTGTAAATCTTTAAATGAAGCTGTTTCAGCCGTACATAACGGTGAAATTGACAGTTTCAGAATGAAAATAAACGGAATACATAAATTAGCTTATGGCGGACAGGACGGCGGCAGAAACAATCAAATCAAAAACAATGGTTTTACTGTTATTAAGATTTTGGGAAACCGGATGAAAAAGGATATTATCGAAAGTCCTGTTGAGATTACGAGAGATAATCATCATCCTGCTGTCTATCCTATTTATATTATTCAGGAGCTTATCAAATTACTAAGCAAAGCCGATGATTTTGTGCTTGATCCTTTTTGCGGCAGCGGAACAACCTGCATAGCGGCTAAGAATTTGAGAAGAAATTATTTAGGGATTGAAATTAACTCTGAGTATGTGGATTTAGCCAATGAAAGAATTAAAAATACCGGTTTCATACAGGAATTGTTTATATAAAACAACCATTTGAAATATTAGAAAAATACTATCGAAAAGCAGTTCAGGCGGCTGAAAATCAAAACTTTGATGTAATTCCCGATGAAATCAAAAGAAATATTGATGCGTTAATTCTAAGGATTGAAGGCGATAAATCTTTAATTCAGGTAGTTATAACAAGTCTGCTCAAAAAAATAATATCTCCCGAACAAGATATTCGTCTGCATATGGCAAAATTTGAAAGCGGTTATTCTGCCAGAGTTCTTGATACAAAAGTAACCACACCGTTTTTCAAAAAATATTTTCCCAAATATGCAAATAAAGAAACCGCGTTTCTGACCAAAGCAACACGGGCAGAAGTAATTTGGAGTTTAAGCGAAGGACAGAAACTGCCTTTAAGAAGTAAAGATTTGGTTGATCCTTTTTTGCAATTGATTGATAAAATTCAAAATAGTGCTGTCAATCCCGAAAAATGCCTGATTTATGTTTTTGCGAAATTATATCTTCTTTCCCAAGCCTATCAAACCGTTTTTGATGAAACTCTTGAAACGGCTGATTTTTCAGATATTATAAACATCAACACTGTAATCGGAATGTTGAAAGAACATTTTGAAAGCCGTCTGAGTTCAAGGCTTCCTGTTATTGCAATTTTTTCAGTTTACCGGCAACTCTTTAAGAGCATAAAACGATTTGAAAATAAAGTGTTACGTCCTTTAAATGTTCATACTTCTTCGGATAAACACGGCTATGGCGATGTGGAAATATGGAATATGAATGATACTCCTTTTGAAATGGTCGAAATTAAGCATAATATCCCTATTGACAGAAATCTGATTTTTGATGTGGTCAAAAAATCTGAAAATACAACAATTGAAAGATATTACATTCTGACAACTTATGAAGGCTGTTTTAAAGACAATGATGAAGAAGAATATATCAACAGACTTATTCTTAAAATAAAGAAAGAGAGGAATTTGGAAATTATTGCCAACGGTATAATTTACAGTTTGAAATATTACTTACGTTTTGCAGAAGATTATCATGACTTTCTGAAAACCTATACTAATGAACTGATAACAGATGCTAAAAATTCAACCGAAGTGAAAAATTTTCATATAACGGCTTGGCAAAAAATTTTGAAAAAATATAGTAAAACTTAACCCAACGGTGAAGCGGATGGCTAAAAAGCCCGCGGCCGCTTACTTTATTGTTGACCTGTTGGCTGATAACTGAAAAAAGGAGGATTTCGGAATGGCTGTTTCACCGGACAAAGAAAAAGCGGTAGAATCCGCTATGATTCAGATAGAACGGCAGTTCGGCAAAGGCGCGATCATGAAACTGGGGAGCAGACCGGTTATTGATGTTCCTGTCATACCCAGCGGTTCCCTTGCGCTGGACAAAGCATTGGGCATCGGCGGAATTCCCAGGGGCAGGGTGACAGAGATATTCGGTCCCGAGTCATCCGGCAAAACCACCCTTGCGCTTCATATAGTGGCGCAGGCTCAGAAACAGAACGGCATTGCAGCTTTTATTGATGCCGAACACGCGCTGGATACGGTTTATGCAAGAAAATTGGGAGTCAATTGCGAAGAGCTTCTGGTATCTCAGCCGGATACTGGCGAACAGGCACTTGAGATTACGGAAATGCTGGTCAGAAGCGGCGCGATAGATGTAGTTGTGATTGACTCGGTGGCTGCCCTGACGCCCCGCGCCGAAATCGAAGGCGAGATGGGAGATGCCCACATGGGGCTTCAGGCAAGGCTCATGTCTCAGGCATTGAGAAAGCTTACCGGAACCATAGGCAAGACCATGACATCGGTGATTTTCATCAATCAGATCCGTATGAAAATCGGCATGGTTTTCGGAAACCCCGAAACTACCACCGGCGGAAATGCCTTGAAATTCTACGCTTCGGTCAGACTCGAAATCCGGGGAAAAGGGGCAATCAAAGAGGGTCAGGACATTGTGGGCAACCGGACCAAGGTGCGTGTAGTAAAAAATAAAATGGCTCCGCCCTTTAAGGAAGCTGAATTCGATATTGTTTACGGCGAAGGCATCTCGCGCTACGGAGATATTCTCGATATGGGCGTCGAGGTCGGAGTTATTGACAAAAGCGGTTCATGGTATTCATATCAAGGCGAAAGAATCGGTCAGGGCCGTGAAAATGTGAAAAAATTCTTCCAGGACAAACCGGAAATCTATGACGCTGTGCTGCTCAAAGTCAGAGAAAAATTATTGGCAAGTTCCACGGAGATTCCCAGACCGAGAGCAGACAGAAAAGAAGAGAATGGTCCGATAACAGATGATGAAGATATCGCCGAGTGATTCCTCGATAATCTGTAAAGCGGGTTTCAAACCCGCTTTACTGCGGAATGATTTCTGTAAAGCGGGTTTCAAACCCGCTTTGCTGCGGAATGATTTCTGCAAAGCGGGTTTCAAACCCGCTTTACT
>DYRK01000372.1 GCA_020718785.1 Desulfatirhabdium butyrativorans
TTGGGAACGAGAGGGCTTGGGAACGAGGAAGAGAAACGATTTGGAAAATCGTTTTACCGCAGTTCATCGAATCGGCAGCTAAGTTCGGTATCGGCATCGAATGTCGTTCTGACTTTGTAGGGCAGTGTATTGAACAGACGGATCATGTTCTTGTTCTGGGACAGAACATAAGCGCACAATCCCGATATGCCGTTTTCCCGCGCGGTCGCGGAAATTTTCCGCATCAGAATTTTGCCCAGCCCCTTGCCCTGCCAGTCTTTGCTCACGGAAAAAGCGACTTCCGCCATATTGTTCACCTCGTTAAGAGAATATTCTCCTACAGCCACGACTCTTCCGAACCCGAACTCTCCCACCACTGCCACGAGGGTAAGCTGCTTGATATAGTCAATCTGTGAGATGCCTTCGACCTCTTCACGCACAAAGCGTTTTTTCGCATGAAAGAACCGCGTGTAAATATCCTCTTCCGCCATATTGTAGAAATGCTCCTGAATCCGCCGCTCGTCCACAGGTTTTGCAGGCCGGATTGTAACCTCTTCGCTGTCAACCTTTATGATCTCCTCCAATTTTATCGGATAGACGCCGTGAAGGGATTTTTTCAGAACGCGGTCAGGAGTGAGCAGCCCCATTTTCTTTGCTTCATGAAAAAGCTCATCGCGGAAATCCGGATGGGCAATGCTGATGATTGCAAGAGCGCGTTCCTGATAATTTTTTCCGAACAGATTGACCGCGCCGTATTCTGTGACCACATAATGCACATCTCCTCTCGGAACCACCACATCCGTATCGCCCAGCGAAGGAACAATACGGCTTTTCTTGCCGGTTATATCGGTGGTTGTCAGCATCAGAATGGATTTTCCGCCCTCTGCCAAAGCCGCGCCTCTCATAAAATCGAGGATACCGGTGATACCGGAATAATAATTGAAAGGAAGAGCATCCGCGGCTACCTGTCCGGTCAGGTCCATTGCCATTGCCACATTCATGGCGACCATACGGTTATGACGGGAAATGATACGCGGGTCATTGACATAATCCGAAGGATGGAAATCCACGGACGGATTATAATGCAGAAATTCATAAAGCTCTTTTGTGCCGATGGCAGTGCTGGCCACTAATTTTCCGTCGTTGAACCCTTTTTTCCGGTTGGTAATGACGCCTCTCGAAACCAGAGTCATCATGTCGCTGGTAAGAAACTGGGTATGAACACCCAGATCATTTTTTTCGGAAAGTGCAAACAGCGTTGCCTGAGGCGTTGTGCCGAGGCTGATCTGAATGGTGGAACCGTCGTCAATCAGCCTCGCAATATATCTGCCTATGGTGTTTGCAGATTCTATCTCCGGAGGCTGACCGATGGTGATAAGATCCTCGTCATGCTCGACAATCGCATGGACATCATTGACATGGATAAAGCCTGTGCCGAGTGTCCAGGGCATCCGGCTGTTCACCTGGGCAATCACCAATTCGGCAGACAGAGCCGCGGCAAGTGTGATGTCAACAGAGACTCCCAGACTCATCCATCCGAAATCGTCCGGCGGCGTGACCTGAATCAGTGCCACATCCAAAGGAAGTTTTCTGCTTTTGAACAGCCGGGGGATCGCCGAGAGATTTGCCGGCGTGAGAAACCGCTTGTTTTTTGCAAGGTCTTCGGATTTGGCGGAACCGAGATAAAAAGACCGGATATTCAGGTTCTGATCTTTTGTCTCATTGGCAATCAGTGTCAGCGGCGTGCTTTCCAGAGAGAGCAGGCGGACAATCTCAATATCAGAAAATGCGCGGGATGCCTTGGCAAGCTCCTGAACCAAATATTGGGGTTCTCCAGCAGATGACCCCACAAATACGCGCTGTCCCGATCTGATAAGCCCGACAGCCTTTCCGACTGTACGCTTCTTTTCAATATAATCATCTGCCCAGTAACTTGTTGTAGGCATTCCATACTCCTTAAATATGGGGTTCGGGGTAAGGGGTTCGGGGTCAGAGGAAAAGCAATCTTCCCCGAACCTCGCACCCCGCACCCCGAACCTCTAAAATATGGGGTTCGGGGTAAGGGGTTCGGGGTCAGAGGAAAAGCTTCTTCCAGTCACCCCTGACCTCTCACCCCTGACCCCGAACCTCATTTCGGTAACGCGTGTGCATTCTCCCACAGTTTCATATACATTTTTATCTCATCTTCCCACCGGCTGTTATCCCATGACAATGCCGGTTCGCACAGCTTACGGATTCGATCCAGATAGTCATTTCCTCCCTGCGGAGTCAGCAATCCGATACGCACCCGTCTCAGCAGCAGATCGCTGAGATGTCTTATCTGTTCATGCTTTGCGGAATACGCCAGTTCAGCCCAGAGTGTATGCGTACCGGGAATATGGTTTGCGGCTTCGGGTTCGGATGTCTCGACAATCTCATATACGCCGTTGCCGTACCGCCCGCAAAGCCTTCGCCAAATTACATCAGAGATATCGGACTTTTCTCGTTCCCAAGCCCCGGCTTGGGAACGCATCAGATCATAGCTCTCTTTTCCCGAAAAAATCGCTTCGCCTTCTCCTTTCAGTCGAACAGATGATAAAAAGGGTTTGGCCGCATTAAGGGCATCCCAGGCCAGTCTGCGGAAAGTCGTAAGTTTCCCGCCGGTTATAGTGACAAGTCCTTTATCTGCCCAGACCATAGCTTCCCGTGATTCTTTTGACGGGTCTGTATTATTTCCTTTGCTCAGTACCGGTCTGACGCCTGCCATAGTGGAGAGACAATCTGTTTCGGAGATATTCAGACATGGAAAAAGCGTCTGCAATGCCTCTGTCAGATAAGAGACTTCCGCCTGTGTGATCGCCGGTTCCAAAGAAAGTTCCTGTTTATGGTCAACATCCGTAGTACCGAAAATGGTCGCTCCTTCCCAGGGAATCACAAACACCGGGCGATTATCTCTCGGATGTGTGAGAAGGAATGCGTTTTCCGCAGGCAATACCCGGAAAGGAAAAATAAGATGACTTCCCCTCAGAGGACGTATATGCAGATTCGGAACAGGCGATGGATGCAATGTCTCTGCCCAGACACCGGTAGCATTGATCACGGTTTTGGAGAACAGGGTTCTCTCAGCCTGTGTTTCGCTGTCTTTCACGTGAACGCCGGTAACATAGCCCCGATGATTGCGAAGAATTTCGGTGACCGCGGTATAATTCAGCGCAGATGCCCCCAGCCGCATGGAGTCATGAATCAGACGCAGCACTAAGCGGGCATCGTCCACTCCGGCATCTGAAAACTGAAATCCGCCTGTAAGATATTTCGGGCGGATATACGGCGAGACAGAAAGAAATTCCTCGCGGTCATAAAACCTGTGATCCCATAGTAAAGCGGGTTTGAAACCCGCTTTACACGGATCAGAAAGAAATTCTTTTCTGTCATAAAACCTGTGATCCAGTTTCATTGCCATCAGATCATAAAGGGAAAGTCCGGCTTTGACAAGCCATTTTCCGGGACCGTAATCGCCGTATATGGGCATCAGAAATTTGAGCCTTTCCACCAATCCCGGAGCTTCGCGGATCAGGCGTTCACGTTCCACAACAGAATCGCGGGTCAGCAGAAATTTCCCCTGTTTCAGATAGCGTAAGCCGCCGTGAACCAACTTCGAAGACCGGCTCGATGTTCCCCATGCAAAATCTTTCTGCTCGATAAGAAGCACCCGTATTCCGGAGCGTACTGCCTCACGCAGAATCCCCGCGCCGGTTACGCCGCCGCCGATGATGATTATATCCCAGTTTTGTCTCAGTTCGCTGATATTCATATTTTCTAAATTCAGGTTGATGTCGGGTTTCGTACCTCAACCCAACCTACAACTGATTTTCAGATGTTGGGTTTCGTACCTCAAGCCAACCTACAACTGATTTTCAGATGTTGGGTTTCGTACCTCAACCCAACCTACTGATTTTCAGAGGGAATGATTCCATTCGCTGTGCCGTGTGATTCGTGTCAGTTCGGATTCTGCCGCACCGGAAATGTCAACAGCAATAAAACCAGTCGGCAGGATACGGATAATCTTCCCCTTCATTGTCTATTACCCGGATATAGTTGACTTTTTCAGATTTCTCATCCGGTAATATCCGATATACCATACACGGGGTTAATAAATCCGGATCATCGCTCTTGACACAGATGGCAAATTTAAACGTTGATTTTTGATATGATTTCATCATTCAGCGACTCGAGTTTTTATTCGGATTGCCCCGGCAGATTCTGAAACGCAATAAAACTTTTGGCTTTTCCCAGAACAGACGCTGTTTTCGTAACCGCGGAAAATACAAGCTCGTTCTGTCCGTCGTTGTTCATGTCTGCAATGGCAAAATCGCTGATAAAACCGGAAACTTCCGATGTTTTCCATTTTTCATGAAGCCCCAGATTATCCCAGGCGAAGCATCCGACTGTTCCGCTTTTGAACATTCTGAACCGTGAAAGAAGCCTGCGCGTCATATCTGCATTTTTAATCACAAATACCTCGTTTTTTCCGTCTTTATCCGTATCGGCAAGGATGATGCGCGGGGAGAGGTAATAATTCTCCATTTCCTTGACATTGCCGATGGAAGCCGCGCCTTCGGCAGGATACTCTATATAAATTGTGCTGCCGCCGAAAGTCTCATTGCTTTTCCATTCCTCATTTCCCTCACGGTCTATGATACGGATATAGTCGCTTCGCGTGAATGCCACAAGACGCTCCTGTCCGTTATTCAAGACATCGCCGTAAGTAAAGGCATAGACATTCACGCCTCTGGGCAGTTGCTGCGCCGCGGCAGACACATAATCGCCGCCTTCCCATTTCAGTTCATACACACCCGGAGAAAAAACATCCCGGACTCCGGATTTCTGCCCAAGCAGCACAGGTCCCTGTCCCGCAATATTTAACACCCTGTAATGCCATCGGGAATTGTCAACAATTTTTTCAAACTGGGTTCCGTTCCATTCCAGAACAAAAGACAGAAGCCCGCGTGAACTGCTGTTTATGGCGGTGACAAAGATTTCCGCCTTGCCGTTTTTGTTGATGTCAGCAACATCCAGGCCCAGAATGCTGTAAAACGCGCTGCCTTCTGTCTCCGCGACTTTTATAAACCGTTCCTGAATATATCGGTAAACAGACACATCTTTTTCATTTGCAAACACGGTTTCATTGGTTCCGTCGCCGTCAGTGTCCCCTATTGCCAGACCTCTGATTTCAATATTGAAAATTTTGCTTTTCCAGACCGCGCCGGATTTTACGGAAGGCTGTGCCGGTACAGCCTCGGACACGGCTTGGGAAGGAGCCGAGAAATCTTCCGAATCCCCTGCCGGAATTTTTCCCGATTTTCTCGATTCGTTCCATATCGCATCAGGATGTCTGCGGCTTTCATCAACGGGCGTTTTACGGGAAGGCTGCTGGCGCGTCAAAGCCGGATCGCTTTTATAACCGAAAACTTTTTCTTTGACCTCCGCGGCAAAAAAATCAATGTGCGAAATCACATCGCTGTTATTTTTCCCGGTTTCATGAAACGTGACCATGTTTTTCTTTTCCCGGAGGCTATAAAATCTGGCATCCGTGCTGATGCTGTCGCCGAAAACTGTCAGGCTTCCGTACAGCACATAATCTGCTTTCAGCTTTTCCCCAAGCGAAACAGCAATCTGTTCGGTGACAGAAGTTCCGGACATATCTGCAATCGCCTGCTGTGTCGCGTCCCTGCTGAAAGGAAGGCTTTCGCCCTCGATGGTCAGCCGCGTGGACAGCATATCCGCAATCCCTTCTCTGAGAAAGGACATATCTTTTTCCGAATGGATATTAAAAGGAAGAATCAATATTTTTACAGTTTTGTCCGCTGACGCAGGAATAGAGAAAACAAGGGAAAAAACAGCCAGCAGACTTATCACAGGAATAATCTTACAGTGTTTTGATTTCAATTCGGTTTCGCTCCTATCTGTTTGAAATTTAAAATTGAATTTTGTTTCTGCGTGTATAGTAGCCTTATGTTGTATCATGGAAAAGATAAATTTAAAAGTATTTTTTCAGCGAGCCTTGCTCCG
>DYRK01001088.1 GCA_020718785.1 Desulfatirhabdium butyrativorans
GACGGTCATGGCGCATCCGATGATTTTCCCTGTTATTTCTTCGTATTTCATTTTTATTTTCCTCATTGTCTGAACCCTGATTTACCTGATTAAAGGATTTAAGGATTTCTGTCAAGCCTTTCAGACTGTCGGATTTAACAGACCCGCATGAACAGGCTGAACAGAAATCAGGCGCATCCTTTAATCAAGTGAATCAGGGTTCAGACAGTTGAACAGACCCGTATGAACAGGTGAAACAGAAATCAGGAAAATCCTTTAATCCTTTAATCAGGGTTCAGACAGTGTTCAGGCATCTAAAGAAAAATTTTGTAAGTCGTATTCAATGCCTTGGCAAGACGCTTTGCCGTTTCTTTGTCAATCGCTCGTCTGCCTTTTTCCATTTCCGAAATATGACGGGCTTTAACACCGATTTTCTCAGCCAACTGCGCCTGTGTCATTCCTTCCCGATAGCGCAGTCCCCGTATGGCGCTGCCGGAATGAAGATCGGGAAATATTTCTTCCATCGAAAGGCTGTCATCATCAGCCTCATCTCGGATAATATAACGAACTTCCGCCAAATTAAGCATATTTTCAATAAGTTCTTTTATTTTTACCTTTTTATCGCCGGGTATTCTGATATGAATTTCAGCAAAGTTTTCGGTAGTCCGCTCCTTCGTGTGTTCCGACATAAGTTACCTCCAGAATATTTTCGTTTTTGACATGCCAGACAGCGACATAAGTGGGCTTTCCTTTTTTGATATGGCAATGATGACAGTCTGCGGTTCCCCGAATTTTTCCGTAATTCTGCCATCTGTCCCGAACCGGACCCGCAGCTTTCAGTTCCAATGCCAGTGCTTTGAATCGCTCCTGAATTGAAACCGGCAGCTTTTTCAGATTCTTAGCCGCCTTTCTGCTCATTCTGACGTCCCACGCCATTATTGACTCCGTTTTTCATTATTCCGTAACCTTTTGCCGAATCCTTGAATCAGGGTTCGGACAGGGTGCAGGCACATACACTGTCCGAACCCTGATTCACCTGATTTAAGGATTTAAGGATTTCTGTCAGGCCTTTCAGACTCTTCGAATTTGCCGGATGTTGCAGACCGGTGTGAACAGGCTGAACAGAAATCATGCAAATCCTTTAATCCTTGAATCAGGGTTCGGACAGGGTGCAGGCACATACACTGTCCGAACCCTGATTCACCTGATTAAAGGATTTAAGGATTTCTGTCAGGCCTTTCAGACTTGTCGAATTTAACAGACCCGCTTGAACAGGCTGAACAGAAATCATGCAAATCCTTTAATCAA
>DYRK01000373.1 GCA_020718785.1 Desulfatirhabdium butyrativorans
GGCTTGGGAACGAGAAAAACTCACGTTAAATACGGTTTTGCAGGAGGACAGATGCTGATTCTGCTGTTTTATATAGGAAATGTCATGTACACCATCAAATGTGACAAAGTCAGGGAAATCGCTCCGGTGGTGACACTCAAGGAAATACCGCATACCCCTGATTTTTTTGCCGGGTATTTCAATTACCGCGGAATCATTGTCCCGGTCATAGACCTGTGCCGTCTGATTCAGGGATATCCCTGCCAGATGCGGTTAAGCACCCGGATTATTCTTGTGGATTATAAAGAAAAAGACGGTTCATCCCGGATTCTCGGTCTTATGGCGGAACGCGTGACCGAAACAGTCAGAAAAAACAAAGATGCTTTTATCATGCCGGGCATCCGGTCCGAGGGCGCGCCTTATCTGGGCGGCATTGTGATGGAACAGAAAAAAATGATTCAGTACATAGATTTGGACAAGCTGCCGGCATGTGTCAATTTTCTGCCTGAAAAAGGGATTGAACCCTAATGAAGTTCCGGAACTGAATCAGGATGTTTCAGACAATAATCGCTTCGATGCTGGAAGAAAAAATCGGGCTGTCCGCGGAGGCTGTGGGCGCGGATACCATTGCCAAAGCTGTACGCCGGCGTATGACCGAATGCGGGCTGTCTGCCGGAGACGATGACCAAGGATTTTCCCTGTATCTCAGCCGTCTCAGGTCATCTGAGGAAGAATGGGAAAAATTGGTGGAAGCAGTGGTGGTTCCGGAAACATGGTTTTTCCGGAATCAGGCTTCTTTCAGTTTCCTCAAAGGATATGTGAGATTCGAATGGCTGCCCGAACATAAAGGACAGGTTCTGCGGCTTCTGAGTATTCCCTGTTCCACAGGCGAAGAGCCTTATTCCGCGGCAATGACATTCGCGGACATGGGAGTTCCCGAAGAAATCGCCAAAGGGCGGTTTCATATCGAAGCTGCCGATATCAGCGAGAAAGCGATTCAGAAAGCCAGAATCGGAATTTACGGGCTTTCATCTTTCCGCGGAGAAGACCTGTCTTTCCGGGACCGCTATTTTGAACGGCTCGCAAATACCGATACCTATAAAATCCATACTTACATAAAAAACATGGTCCGGTTTACAAAAGGGAATCTGTTGGACAGCCGCATATTGGCAGGCGAAAAGCCTTATGATATAATCTTCTGCCGGAATCTGCTGATATACTTCACCCGTACCGCAAAAGAACAGGTCATTGCCGCCATAGACCGTCTGCTGGCAAGAGACGGCATATTGTTTGTCGGGCATGTGGAACGCCCTTTGATTTCCAACTCGATTGCCAGCCTGCGCTTTGTATGGATACGGCAGTCCGGCGTATTTGCATGCCGACGCGCAGGGCAGACACGTCAGCGGCAGAGTGACAGTCCGCGAGTCTCCGTTCCCGGATTGCGGCTGTCCTCTCCCGAAAAAATGCCGGTTTCCAATGAGACACAGGGCATTGAATCTGCAAAGACGCAGGTCCGTTCGTCTCTGCTTTCTCAGAAGATCACATCCGATCTGACTGTATCTTCGCTGGATTCAATGCTGGACGAGGCGCAAAAGCTCGCGGACCGCGGGGCATTGAACGAATCGCTGGAACTGTGCCAACGATGTCTGAACGAAGACCCTTTTCACAGCCGGACACATTTTCTTGCCGGAGTGATTTATAATGCCGTGAATGACGAAGCGCGTGCCGAAGAATATTTCAACAAAACAGTTTATCTGGATCCGAACCATTATGAAGCCCTGAGCCATCTCGCTCTTATTCTGGAGCATCGGGGGCTCTTCCACGGAGCAGCCCGTCTGCGTCAGCGGGCCCAGCGGATTCTTCAAAGAGAGGGGACATAATCGCGGTGAAAGGCGAAACTCTGAATTCAAAAACCGAACTCCGTTATCCTGAAACTGAAAACTGCTGGAAACGCATCGGCGTATGGGGCAGGGAAACTCCGAGGTGTCCGGTACTGGAAGAGATGATTCACTGCCGCAACTGTGAGGTTTTTACCCGTGCAGGCAGAAATCTTCTGGAACGCATTCTTCCCGATGAATACCGGAATGAATGGACAGAGCTTATGGCAGCCAAAAAAGAGGAAGGTATTCCCGGAACCGTATCCGTGGTTATTTTCCGAATCGAAGAAGAATGGCTGGCCATGAGGACTCAGGTCTTTGCCGAAGTCATAGACCCGGAAAATCTCAGGAGTCACAGCCTTCCGCACCGTAAGAATCCGATACTGACCGGTGTCATCAATGTGCATGGCGAAATTCAGCTCTGTGTCTCTCTCAAAGAAATGCTGGGCATAGAAGAAAGCGATGCAGAAACAAAAGACCGGAAAAAAAGCCGGCGCATGATGGTTATGAACAGCGATCACGGACAGTGGGTTTTTCCGGTGGATGAAATCGAAGGAATTCACAGAGTTCACCCCGGCACATTTCAGAATGTTCCCGTAACCGTGGCAAAATCCCAGTCAACTTTTACCAAAGGTATTTTCTTATGGAAAAACAGAAATACGGCTTTTTTAGATGATGAACTGCTGATTTACAGTCTCATAAGAAATGTACAGTAAAAAATAAGGTGCGGGGTGCGGGGTTCGAGGTCCGGGGGGGTGTGAAATCTCGGATCTCGAACCTCGGGTCCCGCACCACGGACCCCGAATATGACAACTATCAACGGACAGGACCTGAGCAATTTTTCCATGCTGGACCTCTTCCGCTCCGAAGTGGAGGTTCATGCGGCAACTCTGAATGACGGGCTTCTTGCGCTGGAAAACGAATCCGGCGCCGGGGCCCCGGGCAAAAATCAGACCGTCGAGGCACTGATGCGCGCGGCGCATTCCATCAAAGGCGGGGCCCGGATTGTCGAATTGGATGTTGTGGTTAAACTGGCACACAGAATGGAAGACTGTTTTGTCGCGGTGCAAAGAGGGGAAGAACCCCTCAGATCGGGTCTGAAACCGCAGCATATTGATATTCTGCTCAAAGGGGTGGATATGATAAACCGGATTGCCGAGGTCGCGGGCGGTGATCTGGATAAATGGATAACCGCGCATCAGGCTGAGGTGAACAGTCTGCTGGATACTCTGTCCGCTATTCTCAGCGGAGAAGAGATCAAAGCCGCGCCTTTGCCTCCTCCCCCTCCGGAACCGGTTCATCAGGAAAGCAAGGCTGCTGTTGCTCCTGAACCCAAGCCGGTTCCGCAGCCTGAAAAGGTTCCGGAACCGGTACAGCCTCCGGAGCCTCCCCGATCCGTTCCTCTTCCTTCCGCGCGCGAAAAAGTGACATCCTCAGATGAACGTGAAGCAGAATATCCGCGGTCAGGCGAGCGTCCGCATCCCCCTGCGGAACGCCGGAGTCAGACAGGTGAAAAAGACCGGATGATACGCGTCACCGCGCTGAAAATTGAACGTCTCATGGGTTTGGCCGGGGAAGCGGTCGTGAGTTCCCGCTGGCTTCCGCCTTTTTCCAAATCGCTGCTGAATCTGAAAAAAAGTCATCTCGAACTTGCCGCGGTTCTGGACAAATTGCAGGATGCCCTGGAACATGAAAGGTTCGGGGTCAGAGGAAGCCAGTCCGTCAGGAAAATGTCCGGGATGAAAAAAGGGAGTATCGTACGCACATCGAATGCCGAAATCCTCAAATTAGTGACAACATCCCGGGAAAAAATAAAAAAATGCAATCACTACCTGATTGACCGGCTGAGTCAGTTGGATATGTTTACCAGTTCTTCCGAAAATCTTTCGGACCGCCTTTATCATGAAGTGATCCGTGTGCGTATGCGTCCCTTTGCCGACGGGATACGCTCTCTTCCGCGGATTGTGCGGGATCTGGCAAGAGAACTCAACAAAAAAGTCCAGTTGGATATTGTGGGAGAAGCCACCGAAGTGGATAGGGATATTCTGGAAAAATTGGACGCGCCCCTGACTCATCTGCTGAGAAATGCCTTGGATCACGGCATCGAGTCGCCCGAAGAGCGTGCAGCCGCGGGAAAGCCTGAAAAAGCCGTCATACGCCTTGAAGCCGCGCATCGGTCGGGTATTCTGATGATAACGGTTTCAGACGACGGCCGCGGCATTGATCCGGAGTATCTGCGCGAAAGAATTCTGGAAAAGGGACTTGCCACTGCCGAAATGATCGCCCGGCTGACCGAACCCGAACTGATGGATTTTCTGTTTCTGCCGGGATTTTCCACAATGAACAAAGTCACAGAGATTTCAGGACGCGGAGTGGGCTTGGATGTAGTCCACAGCATGGTTCATGAGGTGGGCGGCGTGGTACGCGCGGTTTCCAGACCCGGCAAAGGACTGACTTTTACCATGGAACTGCCCCTGACGCTCTCTGTGATCCGCACTTTTCTGGTGGAAATTGCCGGAGAACCATTCGCCTTTCCTCTGGCGCGCATAGACCGGTGTCTTACAGTGGGACGTGAAGATATCGAGACCGTGGAAGATCGGGAATATTTCAAAATAGACAACAAGAATATTTCTTTGGTTGACATTCATGATGTTCTCGAGGTGAGCAAGCCTTCCTGTCAGGGAGATGATCTGTCTGTCGTGGTGATAAGCGACCGGCTGCATTCCTACGGCATTCTGACAGACCGCTTTCTGGGCGAATATGATCTTGTGGTCCGTCCTTTGGATACAAGGCTGGGAAAAATTCCCGATATCAGCGCGGTGGCAATCATGCTGGACGGTTCACCGGTGCTGATTTTCGATGTCGAGGATATGGTGCGTTCCATTGACGGTCTGCTGACCGGAAAACGTCTGAAAAAAGTGGGGCATTCCGGCGAAGAGGAGCAGAAAAAAACAACAAGGCATATTCTGGTGGTTGACGATTCGATAACTGTCCGTGAAATGGAGCGCAAACTGTTGGAGAGCAAAGGCTATGAGGTGGATGTGGCGGTTGACGGCATGGAGGCATGGAATCTTTTGCGTATCGAATCTTACGACATGGTGATTTCCGATATTGACATGCCGCGCATGAACGGTTTCGAACTTATTTCTCATATCAAACAGCATGAGAAATTAAAAACTTTGCCGGTGATGGTCGTGTCTTACAAAAACAAAGAAGAAGACCGGCTCAGGGGACTCGAAGCCGGCGCGGACTATTATCTCACAAAAAGCAGTTTTCAGGACAACTCCTTTATTGATGCGGTGACTGATCTGATCGGAGAAGCTTAGGAAGTGAGAAGTGAGAAATGAGAAATGATTTCGACGGTGATAATTGAACAGCAAGGAATATTCGGAACAGGATAACGGTTCGACCGTTTACGGAGAACCCGGGAATGAATGGGGAGACCGCTTTACATATCAGGTACTCCGATCTCTGCCGGAAGAGTGTACGGTATATGCACAATGCGAAATCTGCTGGCGGAACAAAGCCCGCACACCGGATTATATAATTGTGTCTCCCGAATGGGGGATCATTATTCTGGAAGTCAAGGATTGGAAGGAAATTCTGGAAGCAGACGGAACCACTGCGCTGATCCGTCTCGGCGACAGACGGGAGATAAGATTGAAAAGTCCTGTGGAACAGGCAAAAGAAGCAGCCTTTTTACTCGCAGACAAATTATCGGCGGATCCGCGTCTGCTCAATGACGCCGGAAAATACAAAGGTCTGCTGAGATTTCCTTACGCGTTTGCCGGTGTTCTTCCCAATCTGTCTTCATTTTCCGAGACGGTGAAAATACTTAAAACTGCATGGGGAGAGTCACGCGTCTTTGGTTATGATGATCTGGAAACTGAAAAATTTATTCATAAAATCGAGAATATTCTTCTGTTCCGCCCCAGACCGAGGTTATGTTCCGAAGAAATGGAAATCATCGGGAGCCATATTGCCCCTTCCCTGCCGGTAAATCCGAAAAAAGCTGCCGAACCGGATAATATACAGATAAAACTGATCACTTTTCTGCATAAAAAGATTTTCGAATCCCCTCATATCCGGCTCGTGCGGGGGTTTGCAGGTACGGGAAAAACAGATATTCTGCTGATGCGCGTGAATTATCTCAAAAAATTATATCCGG
>DYRK01000374.1 GCA_020718785.1 Desulfatirhabdium butyrativorans
AGGTCACGCCGCCGGCGTGACCCTACAGGCGTAGGGGCATGTCGGCGACATGCCCTGACAGCGTCGGAATCTGATACAGCGGGTTTGCCCTGTGAAGTCATGCTTCTCTGCAAGCCAGCATTGCCGAAAGTTTTTCGAGCAGACGGGTTTTGTTCAGTTTCAGTTCCCATTCGGTAAATCCTGCCTCAAGTCCTTTCTGCTCCAATCCCTCATCGCTCAGAGATGTGACAGCCATTACCGGCAGACGCGCCAGACGTTCATCCGCACGGATAGCTCGTATGGTATCCCAGCCGTCCATCTTGGGCATGACTATATCTAAAATCACCGCGTCAACGATTTCTTCTTCCAGAATCTGCATGGCTTTTTTTCCGTCTTCTGCTGTCAGTACCTCATATCCCGCTGAAGTGAGATAATCTTTTTCCACCATCCTGAAAAACGGCGTATCTTCTGCCAGCAATATCCGGCATTTCCGGGCTTGGCAGATTCCGGCTGATTTTTTGATTTCGTACCATTCGGGCGCAGCCATTTCAAAGAGACGGTACATATCCGGCAGAAGAGTGATTCTGTTTTCCAGAACAGCCGAACCGAACAGACCCGGAGAAATAACGGTGGTCGTATCCAATTCTACTGCAGTATTGACAGTATTGATGACACGGTTCATGACAATCCCCAGCGGATGTTTTGTCTGTTTCGGAACAATGACGCAGACCGTATCGTCGGGCGAGCGTTCGGGCCTGCTCACAGGCAGATAATCTTCGAGAAAAATCAGTCTCAGTTTTTTATCATGATACTGGAGAAACTGCCTGTCTTTGATATATTCGATCCTTGAGGCAGATACCCGCTCTATCCGGCTGATCAGTTCCAAAGGCAGGGCAAACCGCTCACGCGTATTGTTGTCAAACAGAAGCAAAGTCTGGGTCTCTGCTTCTACCGAACTTTTGCCCATGTCGGACCTCATATCATCTTTGTTTTCTTCAAGGTGACGGATATCGGCTTTTCTCAGAATCCCGGCCACATCGAGGATAAGCGACACTTTTCCGTTGCCCAATATCGTCACACCGCTGAAACATTTTATTTTTTTCAGATACCGCGGCAGGGGTTTGACAACGATTTCTTCTGTGCTTTCAATACTGTCGGCAATAATGCCGAAACGGGATGAGCCGTGTTTGATCACAAGTATCCGCAGAGGCTTTGTCTCATCAACTCCGGCACTGATCCCCAGAACTTCGTTTAACTTCACAAGCGGAAGCAGCATTTCCCTAAGCCTGAGCACCAATGCGTCCTGAACAGCATTGATCCGGTGCTTTATCTCATCGGGTTTGATCCGCACCAGTTCGTCAATATCCACTTCCGGGAGAAGAAAGAACTGATCCTCAGAGCGTATCAGAAGACCGGAAATAATGGCGAGAGTCAGGGGCAGCACTAAAATTACAGTGGTTCCTCTGCCCGGTTTGGTATCAATATCAACGGTTCCGCCCAGATGTTCGATATTGGTGATTACCACATCCATTCCCACACCCCTGCCGCTCAGATCGGTCACTTTTTCCGCGGTGGAGAATCCGGGCATAAATATCAGCCGTACCCGGTCTTTTTCGCTCATGGAATTCATCTGATCCGGATGAATCATGCCCTTTTCAACAGCTTTGCGGGCAACGAATTTTCCGTCAACCCCTCTGCCGTCGTCACTGACCATGAGATGAACCTGCCCGCCCTGATGAAAGACTTTGATTTCAATGGTTCCGTGTCTGGGTTTTCCGGCTTTTTCCCGTTCTTCAGGCAGCTCTATGCCGTGATCCACAGCATTGCGGATCAGATGGGTCAGGGGATCGGAAAGACCGCCGATGATACTTTTATCCAACTCGACCTCATCGCCGTAAGTAAAGAGCTTGACTTCTTTGTTATGATTTTTTGCCAGAGAGCGCACCAGTCTGTGAAATTTTCCGAAGATAAGAGAGATCGGCTGCATCCGCATCTGCATGATTTTTTCCTGCATTTCGGACGTGACACGGTTGATGTGCTGCAAAACCGTATTCAGCCCCGGAGTATGTTTTACCAGCGGAATTGTTGTCTGTATGAGCTGATTTCTTCCCAGAACCAATTCGCCTGCCAGATTGACCAGATCATTTAAGAAATTCACACCCACACGGATTTTTTCCTCGGCCGTGACCCGGGTCCCGGAACCTGTCTGTGTATCTTCCGATCTGACAGATTCGCTCATATCCTCTGCCGCAGTATCGCCGGCATCTTCCCTGCCGCTTTCAGATCTGTCCGGCGCAGGAGCAGTTTCTTCAGGTATCACAGGCTCAGAGTCTCTGCTCTGTTTTTCAGTCGCAGGAATTTCGGAGATTCGGGCTTTCTCTCTGATATGCGTCTCTTTTCTGAATTCATCCAGATCAATAAGAGTTACCCGGTCATCGGGGAGTCCGAGTCCCTCAGCCACTGCCAGGGGTTTCAGTCCGGTCGCGAACAGGAAATCAAAGGCAAGATCATTGCTAAGACAATCCGAAAGCCCGGTCACGCTTAGGATGTCCAAAAAGGAATCAACATATCTGCCCAGCGATTCCATAGTGTTGATGAAATTATACGGGGTTTTGTTCTTTTTTCTTAAATCCCGGTCGAGAAATATCTTGATCGCGTAGAGATGA
Source organism: Desulfatirhabdium butyrativorans (assembly GCA_020718785.1). Taxonomy (GTDB): domain Bacteria; phylum Desulfobacterota; class Desulfobacteria; order Desulfobacterales; family DYRK01; genus DYRK01. Next base: position 2,646 of record DYRK01000374.1, read on the forward strand.
AGGCCGCTTCTTACCATATCTCTTATCTCGCTCTCAGAAACATTGAATTTGTTCACTGCCGCATCAGAGTCTTTTTTCTTTGATTCAGCAGATTTTTCGGCAACAAAGACTTTCCGCTGGGGTCCGACGGTATTATCCAGAATTTTCTGCAACTGCGCCACCTCATTCCGGATGTCCGTCTTTTCGCTTCCGCTCACGTTGTCCAGCATTGTTCTGAGAGTATCCACTCCTTTGAGCAGAGCGTCAATAAGCTCGGATGAGGGAGCAATTTTTCCGTCACGGAGCAGAGCCAGCGAATTTTCTATCACATGGCTGAGTTCCGAAATATTCTGAAGCCCGAAAAATCCCGAAGCCCCTTTGATGCTGTGAATTCCCCGGAAAATTCTGTTGACCGTCTCACGGTCCACAGAACCGCCGCCCTGCTCGAGCGCGAGTATATCCGGTTCCACAGTTTGAAGATGCTGCTGGGATTCTTCGATAAAAGCCGGTAAAAGTTCGTCAAAATCGGACATATTACCCCCTTATGGGAGGTTCGGGGTCAGAGGTTCGGGGTCAGGGGGGATATTACCCCTGACCTCTTACCCCTGACCTCTGACCCCCTCACCCCTGACCCCTTACTGAAAAAAGGGATGTCAATCGGAAAAAATCGGCGACCTTCATAAAGCTTTCACCTGCTCCGATGATCTCAATGGTTTTATCCGCGGACGTGACCTGCCGGTAAAGTCCCACAATGAGATTGACCCCCAGAGAATCCACAAACGCTGTGCCGCTCACGTCCAACAGCACGGATGAAACATCCGGATGTTGTTTTAACTGTTCTGCAAAATAATCTCTCAGTTCTTCAATCCGGCTTGCAATAAGATCGGTCTCCGGAATTAAAAAAAGTTTTCCGTTTTCTCTCCTGACTTTCATCGCTTTCCTCCAGAATCGGGTTGCAGGTTGCAGGTTGCAGGTTACAGGTTACAGGTTTACCTGTTACCTGCGACTTGTTACTTGCAACCTGTTACCTGCAACTTGTTACCTGCAACCTGCAACCTGCAACCTGTAACCTGCAACCTGTAACCTGCAACCTGTCTTTTTTTGAAATATAAGGGAAACCGTTCCGCCGGCGACGGTCATCCTGTCGGCAATCGAATACATGGCAGACAGTCCGCGGCCCCCGGACTGAAATACATCAATGGCTTCTATTTTCTGAATAGTTTCCGGCAGTTGAAATCCGGGTCCCGTATCGGATATTTCGATTCTCAGCATATCCGGCTCAAAGTATAAAGATAAATCCACATATCCCTTATGATTGAATTTATTGCCGTGTCTGACCGCGTTGATAAGTGCTTCCCGCAAAGCAACCATTATAAGACAAAGATCATGCCCCCGGGGAATTCTGTCCGGCGTGCAATGTCCTGCTGCCCATCTGCATGCCTGCTCCGCTTCCGTGTAATCAGACCGGAATTCGTAATGATACCCGCAGTTCCGAAAAGTTTCGCTCTGTCTGACGGCAATCAGAATCATGTCATCATCCTGTCCGTCTTTTTCCAGAATCCTGTCTAAAATATCCTGAGATATCCCGCGGATATTCTCTCTGTCCAAACAGACAGTTCCCGAAGATAAAGCTTCTGTAATCTGTTCCTTGCGGATACCGTCTGAAAAAAGAAAAAAATAATCGCCCTGATCCAATTCTGTTTCCGCGGTCAGAAAAAGATGATCTTCTTTCACCAGCCCCAGACAAAGTCCCCCGCCCTCGAGTTCATGAAACCGGTAAGAACCGTCCGCGTCTTTTTTTGCAATAATTCCCCCGGGTATTCCCGCGGAGGCAATTTCTATTTTCCGCCTGCGCCGGTCCCATAGCAGGATGCCCGCGCAGAGATGATATTTCTCATAATCTGCTTTGTTTAATTCCGCGTTGATATTTTTCAGAAGACCCAGCGGTTCCTGATTTCTGTTCCAGGTTGATGTCAGAATACCTAAAGAAATTGCGCTGATATAAGAGCTTATCACATTGTGGCCCGATACATCCCCCAGCATGATTCCGCATCTTCCCGCGAGATTGAAACGCCGGCAGCAGGCAAGATCACCCCCGGCATCGGTCAGCGGGGAATAGGCAATCGCGATTGAATCGCAGGGTTCCGGACATCCGTAGCGGATAAGCTGTTCCTGAGCTTTACGCACCTGTCTGACAGTTGACGCTGCCTGAGTCCGCGATCCTTTCTGGGCAGCCTGCCAGATTGCCGACTCAAATATTTCCGCAAAAGATGTTTCGATTTCCGCGGCAGAAAATACTCCGTCAGCCCCGAGCTGTATTGCCAACTGAAATGTATCTGTATCATGTTCTGCGGAATAAATAAAGACCGGCACACCGGCATATTCCCTGCGGACTCTTGCCAAAAGACCTATTCCGTCAATTTCCGGGGTAAACACATTGCTTAAAATCATGTTGAACCGGTGCCTGTTTTCCTCAAACAGTGCCAATGCTTTCATGCCGTCGGGAACACGGGTGACATTGAATCCCATGCCTGTCAGAAACTGACGATACCGGTCCGCAAGAACTTCATTTTCTTCCACAAGCATAAGGTGATAGTCTGAAAAATTCAAAGGAAAAGGATGCCGCTCTTCTTTTCGGGATATATCTGATATTTCCGGACCGCGGGGGCGGTCTGCCCCGTATTTTCTGACTAATTCTTTGACGGTTCCGATTTCAATAGGTTTGGGCAGAAAATCATTTCCCCCGGCTTCGATACAGCGCTGGCGGTCCTGTTTCGCGCTCATGGAGGAAACAATAATAATAGGTGTGGCTATGCCCATGCCGCGGATTCTCTGAATGGTTTCAAATCCGTCCATGCCGGGCATCAGCAAATCCATAAAAATAAGGCGGAATTCGGAAGTTTTGATATGTTCTATGGCTTCTTTTCCGTTGCGCGCCTCGACGATTGAAAAGCCCTCTGTTTTCAGAAGTTCTTTCAGAATCTGTCTGTTGAACGGGTTATCGTCAACGATCAGCACAAAGGGATTGTCTGAATAATTCATGAATTTAATCCGTTTTCAGGTTGTTCTTTATATTCTCATGAGTTTCTGCTCCAGAGAACAGCAAATATCAGTCCGATAAAAAGTATGCCCATTGCAGCGCCGTAATATCCTTCGTATCCGCCGTGGGCAAATACTCTGTAAAGGCCCCCTGCGATGAGTATCAGACCGATAATCAGGCCCGTGATCACAGAGGGCGTCAGTTTCACCTCTTTTTTTTTCCACGGTTTGTTCTGTTTCAGTTTCATAAATTATGCCCATCCTGTAGTCGCAAAATGCCCCGTGCTTAAAAAAAACGGCTTTTCTCGTTCCCAAGCCCCGGCTTGGGAACGCACTTGCCGGGGAAGCCCCGG
>DYRK01001089.1 GCA_020718785.1 Desulfatirhabdium butyrativorans
GCGGAAAATCGGCCTGGTGGAAATGGACTGCGCCGCAGACCGGAACCCGATATGCCTTTGATACTCACGGCAGCGATTTTGACACGACATTGGCGGTTTATACCGGATCAGTCCTGAATTCGCTGACAGAGATAGCGGGCAATGATGATGACAAACTCGATGGAAACAGCGGACTGAGTTTTGCTGTCGAGCCGGGTAAGGAATACTGCATTGCCGTTGACGGATATATGGGAATCTCCGGCAATATTGTCCTGAATTGGAAGCTTGCAACGCCTCCTGCCAATGACAATTTCAGCAATGCCGCTGTACTTAACTCGGCAACATCCGGGAACAATGTTGCAGGCTCAAACACTGACGCCACCGAAGAGACAGGCGAACCGAATCATTCTAATTTGGATGGAACATATTCTGACCGCTACGGAAATACTTCTGTGTGGTGGAAATGGACTGCTCCGAAAAAAGACCGGTTTGCCTTTTCTGTGGAAGGCAGCGAAAAATTTTACAAGCTGATCGGAATTTATACCGGCTCAAGCCTTGACAGCCTTGAAGAAGTCGTGAGCAACAGCGGAGAAGATTATAAAAATTTCGTAACCTTCGATGCAGAGGCGGATGAGACATACTATATTGCCGTGGACGGATATCAGGGAGGCGCGGGCATGATTCTTCTGAGTTGGACAATTCCGCCGGTCGGTGATGCGGACGGCAGCGGAACAGTCAATCTCAAAGACGCACTTCTGCTTTTCAAGATTATCGTCGGAGCGGATATCGGAAGCGATAAGCCCAATCTTACGGCAGATGTGAACGGAGACGGAAAACTCGGCTTGGAAGATCTGATGTATATTCTGAGATATGCCGCCAGTCAGCCCCGATAAATAACACTGTTAAGTACCCGTTCATATTTTTTCCGACATAATGTAGGGGTAAGCCCCTGTGCTTACCCCCTGTGTTCACGGCAACCGCAGGGCAACCACAGGGGGTTGCCCCTACAAAAAATTGTGAACGGTTACTTATAAAGTGCGCTTTTCTGTCATTTCGACCGCAGATAGAAATCCTTTGCAGGGGTTCGCCGGCGGCGAACCTCTGCTCCGGTCGGAATGACAGAATCTGCGCTTTTGACCTGCGAGGTTTTCTCGTTCCCAAGCCCCTGCTTGGGAACGCATCTGCGCCCGAAGCCCCTGCTTCGGGCCGTCTCCCGTCACGGGAAGCCGGGGCTTCCCCGGCAAGTGCGTTCCCAAGCTGGGGCTTGGGAACGAGGGGGGGCTTGAGAACGAGAAAACACCC
>DYRK01000022.1:0-19937 GCA_020718785.1 Desulfatirhabdium butyrativorans
TGATATTTATGCCTGAAAAATAGAACCGCAGGCTGCAATAAACGATTTGCATCTATTTTAAGTTTTCCTCGTTCCCAAGCCCCGGCTTGGGAACGCATCTGCGCCCGAAGCCCCGGCTTCGGTCCGTTGCGGTAAGGAATCTGACTATGCAGAATAAAGAAGAAATCATGAAGCGCATCGCCGCGCTTTCTCCGGCAAAGCGTGCAGCGTTTGAGAAAATGCTCCGCAAGGAAATAGGCGATCAGGGAGAAGAAAGCCTCGAAGATTCGGCTTCTCCGCAGTTTACACCCGCCGAATATGAGGATTTCCTTGCGATGAACTCGTGGCAGTCCTCGGACATCGAAGATATGTATTTTCTGTCCCCCATGCAGGAGGGACTGCTCTTTCATTCGCTCCGGGAGCCGGAGTCTCCCATGCACTGCGAACAGGCATCTTATCATATTTCAGGGGCTTTCAATCCTGAGATATTTGCCGAGAGTTGGCGGGAACTCAGCCGACGTCATGCCATATTGCGAACCGCTTTTGTGCATAAAAATCTTCTCCGGCCACTTCAGGTCGTACTCGGAACACGGGAAATTCCCGTGACTCGTCAAAGTCTGACAGACCTTTCAGAAAGGGAACATCAGCAATATATCGAGCAATATCTGAGACATGACAAAGAGAAAATTTTTGATATGACTCACGGCGATTTGACTCGTGTGGCTATTTTTCATCTCGCTGAAAACTCATACCATGTGATCTGGACTTACCATTCCATTATATTAGACGCCTGGAGCATCGGCATCCTTTTCCGGGAACTCATTCAGATTTATGAAAAGCTGCGCCTGAACAAAGAACCAGATCTGCCCCGGACGACTCTTTTCCGAGACTACATCCGATGGATAGGGAGACAGGATTCGGACGCATCCAAAGCATGGTGGAGCGATTATCTCTCAGGATATAGCGAACTGACCGGCTTGCCTGTTTATGGCGAAAAGTCCGAACTCCAAGACTACGATCTGAAAGAATGGTCGTTTGCGCTGACTACCGAAATCGGCAATGCGTTGCAAACGCTGGCGCGTACCTTCGGCGTCACTCTGAATACGGTCTTTCAGGTGATATGGGGCATTCTGCTATCACGCTATAATGACAGAGATGATGCAGTTTACGGCGTGATTGTCTCGGGCCGTCCCTCGGTTCTCAAGGGAATGGAACAGATGGTGGGGCTGTTTATCAATGCCGTGCCAGTGCGGATACGGACATCGGCGGATCAGGCTTTTTCGGAAGTCTTGAAGACTGTTCAGAAGCAGGCATTGGAAAGCGAGAGACATCAGTATCTTTCACTTGCTGAAATTCAGACAGAATGCTCAGAAATGAGGGAACTGCTGGATCATCTGCTGCTATTTGAAAATTTTCCTTCATATCAGGAACTTATGAAATCCGGAAGTTTTTCCGTCGATCAGGCAGAGGGCTACGAGCAGTTCTCCCATTACAATTTCAACATCGTTATTTTTCCTGAGAAAGACATTCGTATTCTGTTCAGTTATAACGGAAATGTCTATCCCGAAGAGCAGATGGCGCAGTTGACATCGCATCTCCGCACGCTTATTGACTCGGTTCTTGAAAACCCTGAAAGACCGGTCGGAAGTATCACTATTTTGCCGGAAGCAGAGCGGAAGCGGGTGCTGTATGAATTCAATGATACTGAGGCAACGTATCCGCACGACAAAACTATCGTGGAGATATTTGAAGAACAGGTCGAGAAAACCCCGGACAATGTTGCAGTCATTTTTGAAGACACCCGGATTAACTATCGGGAATTGAACGAAAAGGCAAATCAGCTTGCCCGTTTTCTGCAAGATAACTATCACATTCAGCCGGATGACCGGATCGGGCTGTATCTGGAACGCTCGGAATGGATAATTATCGGCGTATTCGGCATTCTGAAAGCCGGCGCGGCATATCTCCCGGTGAATCCCGAATACCCGGAAAGCCGGATTCAGTATATGCTTTCAAACAGCGAATCTTCGGTTCTCCTGACCGAAGAAAAATTTATGGAAAAAGCATTGGCCTCGGGTGTGTCTCATGTAGTTGATGTCAGGCAGGTTACAGGTTACAGGGAGCAGGTTAAAGGGGACAGGTTGCAGGTTACAGAGAATCTCCCTGCAACCTGCAACCTGCAACCTGCAGCCGGTCCCCGGAACCTTGCCTACGTGATTTACACTTCCGGCTCAACAGGACAGCCCAAAGGCGTGATGATCGAACATCATTCGGTGCTGAACCGGATTCTATGGATGCACAAGCGATACCCGCTGGCGCAGAGCGGCGTGATTCTGCAAAAAACGCCCTTTACTTTCGATGTCTCGGTCTGGGAGTTATTCTGGTGGTCATTTACGGGCGCGGCTGTGTGTATGCTGAAACCGGGCGGAGAGAAAGACCCTGCCGAAATCGTGAATGCCATTGAGAAATATAGTATCACTACGATGCACTTTGTGCCGTCCATGTTCAATATCTTTCTCAACTACCTTGAAGAACAGGACTGCGTTTCCCGGCTGTTTTCGCTGAGGCATGTATTCGCAAGCGGCGAGGCATTGACTTCACATCAGGTTCGGCGGTTCAATTCACTGGTTTATGAGCGTAACGGCGCAGAGTTAATCAATCTCTACGGTCCTACCGAGGCAACGGTGGATGTCTCCTATTTTGACTGCTCGCCTTTTGCGGGAAAAGATGCGGTTCCCATCGGAAAGCCCATAGACAATACGCAGTTGTATATTTTAGACCGGAATAATATGCCGATGCCGGCAGGCGTTCCGGGTGAACTCTGCATCGCGGGCGTGAATGTGGGCAGAGGATACCTGAACAAGCCCGAACTGACGAATGAGAAATTCGTCCCCGATCCTTTTTTCCGCCCCGAACCCCGAACCCCGAACCCCGAACCCCCGTTAATGTACCGGACAGGTGATTTATGCCGATGGTTGCCGGATGGAAACATCGCTTATCTCGGACGCAATGATTTTCAGGTGAAAATACGCGGGTTCAGAATAGAACTCGGAGAAATCGAAAATCGGCTGTTAAGTTGTGCCTCGGTGCGGGACGCGCTCGTGACCGCTGTTGAAGTCAATAATGACAAGGCATTGGTGGCATACATCGCCAGCAAAGAAGAACTGAGCGTAAACGCCATCCGTGACTACCTGAAAGCCGGACTCCCCGAATACATGGTTCCCTCGTACTTTGTCCGCTTAGAGAAATTTCCGCTCAATTCCAGCGGGAAAACCGACAGAAAAGCCTTGCCTGATCCTTTTTCTGCCGGAATGAGTCCGGAGACTGAATATCTCGCGCCACGGGATGAGACAGAACAAAAGCTTGCTGCTATCTGGCAGGAAATTCTGAAATCGGAACGCGTGGGCGTGCGAGACAATTTTTTCGGGATAGGCGGACACAGCCTGAAAGCTACGCAGGTGGTCAGCAGAATTCACAAGGAATTGGGCGTTGAACTTCCGCTGACGGATATTTTCGACAAACCCACGATTGAGAAATTGGCCGAGAGCATCCGAAATGTCCGGCCCGTTAAATATGAATCCATAGAAGCGATTGAAGTCATCGCACCGGCAAGCAATGAAGAACTTGCGGCATTGAAACAGCTTCTCCAGTAGGGTGGGCATTTCATGCCCACCCTACTAATGAGGAATAAGACATGACAGATATAAAAGAACTGACCCGCCGGGCATTGGCAGGAGACTTGAATGCACTTCAGGAACTTCGGGATCGAGGAATTCTGAAAGGGAGGTCAGAGGTTCGGGGTCAGGGGTCAGCGGTAGGAGACTCCTCCCCGAACCCCGAACCCCGAACCCCGAACCTCTTTCCCTTATCTCATTCGCAGCAGCGTTTATGGATACTGCATCAGATAGACGGCGGGTCAGCCGCATACCATATTCCGGGATGTCTTCTGCTCGAAGGAAACCTGAACCGTGAAGCTTTTGACCGAAGCTTTGCCGAACTGATCCGCCGCCATGAATCTCTGCGAACCTTCTTTGTGACCGAAGATGGAGAACCCCGGCAGAAAATCGGAGACGGAGGGGATTTTCAGGTTCGGTTTACGGATTTGACTCAGGAGTCATCACCGGAAACGCGAGCCGAAGAACTTGCCCGTGAAGATACTACTGTTCCTTTTGATCTGGAGAAAGTACCGCTCATCAGAGTATCTCTGTTGAAACTTGCCGAGAACCGGCATGTCATGCTGTTCAACATGCACCATATCATTTCCGACGGCTGGTCTTTGGGAATTCTGGTTCGGGATTTTTGCCGGATTTATGACGCGCTTTCCCGAGAAGAGGAAAACCCGCTCCCGCGGCTTCGCATTCAGTATAAGGACTATGCCGCGTGGCAGAGCCGTCAGTCGGAAAGCGAAAAGATCAAGGCAGAGAAAACCTATTGGCTCAAAAAACTTTCCGGCGAAATACCAGTCATGAATCTGCCTGCGGATTTTCCCCGTCCCGCCAAGCAGACATTCAAAGGAAACAGCTTTTATTTCGGCTTTACCCAAAAGCATACCCAAGAGATTAAGGATTTTGCCCGCAAAAAAGAAGTAAGTCTTTTTATGCTGCTTGTTGCTACGGTCAAAGTGCTGCTTTACCGCTACACAGGACAGGAAGACATAATCGTGGGAATTCCCATTGCCGGGAGGAATCATCCTGACCTTGAAGATCAGATCGGCTTTTATGTCAATACTCTGCCATTGCGGGATCAGATCAGCGGAGATACAAGCTTTAATGACTTCCTGGGACAAGTCAGAGAGACGGCGGCAGACGCATATCGTAACCAGAATTATCCTTTTGACAAGTTGGTGGAAGAACTGAATCTGCCCCGTGATCTCAGCCGCACCCCGGTTTTCGGCGTGATGGTGATATTGCAGGACACGGAAGCCATGCGCCGGATTGCTCTGAAAAATCTCACGGTCGAATTTCTCGAACAGCAGTATCCGGTGAGCAAATTCGATCTGACCTTTGAATTTTTTGAAGACGTTCCCAAGCTGGGGCTTGGGAACGAGGAAAAAGGGCTGCGGTGCCGAATTGAATACAGCAGCGATCTTTTTCAGGATGAGCGCATCCGCAGAATGGCAGGACATTTTCAGGAAGCAATGAAAAGTATTCTGGCAAATCCCGATCAGCCCGTGAGCCGAGTGAATATCTTATCTGAGGCAGAGCGGAATCAAGTGCTGTATGAATTCAATGATACTGCGGCAGAGTATCCATATAACAAAACCATCGTTGATCTTTTTGAAGAACAGGTCGAGAAAACTCCGGACAATGTTGCAGTCATTTCATACGTTCCCAAGCTGGGGCTTGGGAACGAGGAAGAAGTCATTTTTGAAGACATCCGGCTCACCTACCGGGAGTTGAACGAAAAAGCGAATCAGATTGCTCATTTTCTGCGGGACGAATATCATGTTCAGCCGGATGACCGGATCGGGCTGCTTCTGGAGCGTTCCGAATGGATGATTATCGGCGTGTTCGGCATTCTGAAAGCCGGCGGGGCATATCTCCCCATTAATCCGGACTACCCCGCGGAGCGAATCGGATATATGCTTTCAAACAGCGAATGTGCTGTACTCCTGACCGAAGAAAAGTTTATGAAACAAACATTATCTTCGGGCTTGTCTCATGTGCTTGATGTGCGTGAAATCAGATCGGAACAGACCGACAATCCCTTGCCTGCTGCCGGTCCCCGGAACCTTGCCTATGTGATCTACACTTCCGGTTCAACGGGACAGCCCAAAGGCGTGATGATCGAACATCATTCGGTGCTGAACCGGATTCTATGGATGCACAAGCGATACCCGCTGGCGCAGAGCGGCGTGATTCTGCAAAAAACGCCCTTTACTTTCGATGTCTCGGTGTGGGAGTTATTCTGGTGGTCATTCGTAGGCGCGGCGGTGTGTATGCTCAAACCGGGCGGAGAAAAAGACCCTGCCGAAATTGTCAATGCTGTTGAGAAATATCGTATCACTACGATGCACTTTGTGCCGTCCATGTTCAATATCTTTCTCAACTACATAGAAGAGCAGGACTGTTCTGCCCGACTCTCTTCGCTGAAACATGTGTTCGCAAGCGGCGAAGCACTGACGCCGCATCAGGCGAGGCGTTTCAATTCGCTCGTTTATGAGCATCAGGGAGCAGAATTGATCAATCTCTACGGACCCACCGAGGCGACGGTGGATGTCTCCTATTTTGACTGCTCACCCTTTGCAGAAAGAGACAGTGTTCCCATCGGAAAACCCATAGACAATACCCGACTGTATATCCTGGATCAGCACAATATGCCGCTTCCCGTAGGCATTCCCGGCGAACTGTGCATCGCGGGAGTGAATGTAGGCAGAGGATACCTGAACAAGCCCGAACTGACAGCAGAGAAATTCGTACCCGATCTGTTTTTCAGCCCCGAACGTTATGAGGTCAGGGGTGAGGGGTGCGAGGTCAGGGGTAAGGAATCGGAAAGCAGAGAGATACTTTCATGCCCCGAACCCCGAACCCTGAACCCCGAACCTCCGAAAATGTACCGGACGGGCGATCTGTGCCGATGGCTCCCGGACGGAAACATCGAATATCTCGGGCGCAATGATTTTCAGGTGAAAATACGGGGATTCAGAATAGAAATCGGCGAGATCGAAAACCGGCTGTTAAGTCATGGCTCCGTGAAAGAAGCCATTGTCATCGCTATGGACATGGGCGATGACAAAGCATTAGCCGCATATATAACCGGCGAAAAAGACCTGAATGTGAGTGATCTTCGCAAATATCTCAGGGCTGCTCTTCCCGATTATATGATTCCTTCATGGTTTGTCCGCATGGAGAATTTTCCGCTCAATTCCAGCGGAAAAACAGACCGGAAAGCCCTGCCTGCTCCTGATGAAGCCGAAAGGGAACGGGAAACCGAATATGTCGCGCCTCGGAATAAGACAGAACAAGTCATTGCCGAAATATGGCAGAAAATCCTTAAAACAGACAAGGCGGGGATTCACGACAGATTTTTTGACATCGGCGGACATTCGCTCCTGATTATCCGGGTACAGAGCGAACTGCGGAAAGTTTTTGACAGAGACATTCCGGTTGCCGATCTGTTCAAATACCCGACCATTGCCGCGCTCGGAGAATATCTCGATCAGACTGAGATTGAAAAGCCTTCGGATCAGACGGAGATTGACGACCGTGTTCAGAAACGGAAACACGCTATGCAGCAACGAGGGCAGATCAGGAGACAACGACCATAATTGAGATATCAGAATCAGACAGAACTTCAACAGAAAAACGGTATGCCTGCAAAAGACATTTATCATGATATTTTCGTTCAGTCACTTGTCAGAGAAGGATGGAAAATAACGGATGATCCCCTTACTCTTTCTTACGGAAACAGAGACTTGTATGTTGATCTCGGAGCAGAACGTACTGTCATTGCTGCCGAACGCTATGAGGAAAAAATCGCTGTTGAGATAAAAAGTTTCATAAGCGCTTCCCCTGTTCGTGACCTGGAAACCGCTGTCGGTCAGTACGGCATTTATCAGAGCGTTCTTTCAGAAATTGAATCAGACCGTGTACTTTATCTGGCGGTTCCTTTACGGGTTTACGAAAATATCCTTTCGGAACGTTTCGGTCGGCTGATCATTACAAACCTGAATATCAGGGTCATTGTATTTGATCATAAAAATGAAAGGATTGTAAAATGGATAAAATAGAAAAATATCGTGAAATCGTGAAAAAACTTGTCTGCGAGTATGCAAGGTACAAACCCTCACACGGGCAGATTGACACGGAAGCCGTAACTGACACCGAAAATGACCATTATGAAGTACTGCATATCGGCTGGGACGGGAGCCGCAGAGTTCATGGTTCAGTTATACACATTGATATAATTGAAGATAAAGTTTGGATTCAATATGACGGCACATCACGTCCGGTAGCTGATGAGCTGGTGGCGGCAGGTATTCCGAAAGAATCAATTGTACTCGGTTTTTTTCCGGCTGACGAAAGAATACATACTGAATATGCAGCAGCTTAAATTACAAAAAAGGCAGCGGTGCAGAAGCAGTGATTCGGAACGGAAATATCACCCTGCTTTTATAAGCTACCGACCATTATGATTTATAATATCCGGCGGGTCAGACATTTCTGTCTGACGGTATGTCAGACATTTCTGTCTGACCTTTATCATGAACAGGCAAAAATGCCTGTTCTACCGCATGCCGCAAAAAAATTATAAGTCTTTAAGGTCGCCCGCTTATCATTCTGAGCGCGGCAAGAATCCCGGAGATTCTTCACCGCGCTCAGAATGACAGGAACAGAAAAACGCAATTTATGCCGGTTGACAGTATGACATGCAATTTGTAATGTTATATAGGAGTTACGCAGTTGCATGATTTTTAACCGCTGATGGACGCCAATAAACGCCAATTAATCAGGAAAATAAATTCAAGTGCGTAACTCATAGTTATATATACAGAAACCTGCCAATATGCAAAAACTGTACGGAGAAATCATAATGGACAAACCCGAAACCTACGATGCCTTGGAACCTGTTGCGATTATCGGCATGGCAGCCCGTTTTCCGGGAGCCGAAAGCCTTGACGAATTCTGGCAGAATCTGTGCAAGGGCTTGGAATCTGTTTCATTTTTTACCGAAGAAGAAGCGATTGCCGAAGGCGCAGACCCTGAATCAGTGAAAAATTCCCGCTATGTCAGAGCCTGTGCCGCGCTGAAAGATATTGAGATGTTCGACGCGGCTTTTTTCGGTTTTTCGCCCAGAGAAGCAGAACTGACAGACCCGCAGCATCGCCTCTTTTTAGAATGTGCATCAGAGGTGATTGAAAGCTCGGGCTATGATCCTGACACATACAAGGGACGCATCGGGGTTTACGCGGGGGTCGGCATGAATCTGTATCTGCTCACAGCCCTGACGACAAATCCTGCTATCCTCAGCACCGTTGACGGCAATCAGCTGATGATCGGCAACAACAAAGATTTTCTGCCCACACGGGTTTCCTACAAGCTGAATCTGAGGGGTCCCTCTGTCAATGTCAATACAGCCTGTTCTACCTCTTTGGTGGCGGTTCACCTTGCCTGTCAGAGTCTGCTGAATTATGAATGCGATATGGCGCTGGCAGGGGGCGTTACTTTGCTGATTCCGCAAAAAAAAGGTTATCTGTATCAGGAAGGCGGCATTCTTTCTCCTGACGGACACTGCCGGGCTTTTGACGCCCAAGCCGGAGGTACCGTCGGCGGAAGCGGCCTCGGCATCGTGATGCTGAAACGCTTTTCAGATGCGCTGGCAGACCGGGACTGCATCTGCGCGGTCATAAAAGGATCGTCCATCAATAATGACGGCTCGTCAAAGATGAGTTATACCGCGCCCAGTGTAAACGGTGAAGCAGAAGTCATCAGCGAAGCGCAGGCATTGGCAGGTATTGCGCCTGAGACAATCACTTATATCGAGACTCACGGAACCGGAACAAAGCTGGGAGACCCCATTGAAATTGCGGCGTTGACTCAGGCGTTTCACAGCCGCATGACGACAGATAAAAAACACTTTTGCGCCATCGGATCAGTCAAAACCAATATCGGACATTTGGACACAGCAGCGGGGATCGCAGGACTTATCAAAACCGTTCTTGCAATGAGACATAGAAAAATTCCTCCGAGTCTGCATTTTGGACAGCCCAATCCTGAGATTGCCTTTACGGACAGCCCTTTTTATGTCAATAACCGCCTGTCTGAATGGAAACCGGACGGAACGCCGCTACGGGCAGGCGTCAGTTCTTTCGGTATCGGCGGAACCAATGCTCATGTGATTTTGGAAGAGGTGAGGGGTCAGGGGTCAGGGGTCAGAGGGGGGATGTTCAGACCGTATCACTTGCTGTTGCTGTCCGCCAAAACAGATACGGCATTAGATAAAATGACGGCGAATCTTGCCGAACATTTCAGGCGACATCCCGAATTTGACCCGGCAGATGTCTCATATACTTTGCAGACCGGCCGTAAGGCATTTAGTCACCGCCGGATGCTGGTCTGCAAAGACATGGCAGATGCTGAGTCAGCACTTCGCACCTCAGACCCGAAACGAGTCTTCAGCAATTACTGCAAACCCGGAGAACGCTCAACGGTATTCATGTTTTCGGGTCAGGGAGCGCAGTATGTGAATATGGGCTTGGAACTCTATCAGACCGAACCGACATTTCAAGAGGAAATTGACCGTTGCTCGGAATTGCTCAAACCGCATATCGGGCTTGACTTACGTGAAATTTTGTATCCGGGTCCGGGGTTCGGGGTCAGGGGTCAGGGGTACCTTTCACCCCGAACCTCTCACCCCGAACCTCTCACCTCAACTTCATTCGCTCAACCGGCAATTTTTGTGGTTGAATATGCGCTGGCAAAGCTGTGGATGGAATGGGGCATAATGCCCCGTGCCATGATCGGACACAGTATCGGAGAGTATGTGGCCGCATGTCTGTCCGGAGTATTTTCTCTCGAAGATGCTCTTTCCTTAGTGGCTGCCCGAGGGCTTATGATGCAGCAATTGCCGGAGGGCGCAATGCTTGCGGTTCCGCTTCCTGAAAATGAGTTAAAATCGCTTCTGAATCAGAATCTCTCATTGGCAGCTGTAAACGGACCCGCTCAGTGTGTGGTTTCAGGAGCGATTGACGCAGTGCAGGCTTTTGAAGACAAACTTGCCGACCGGGGCATTGAATGCCGCCGTCTCCATACTTCTCATGCTTTTCACTCATCCATGACAGAAGCAATTCTTTCGCCTTTCACGGAGCGGGTGAGACAAATCCGTTTGAATCCCCCGCAGATTCCCTATATCTCCAATGTCACCGGAACATGGATCACAGCAGAACAGGCCACCGATCCGAGTTATTGGGCGAGACATTTGCGCCAAACAGTTCGCTTTGCTGACGGTATCCGTGAGTTATTGAGCAATCCGGCGCAGGTTCTGCTCGAAGTCGGACCCGGACGCACGTTAAGCACATTCGCAATCCGCTGCCCTGAGAAAACTCCGGAAACACTTGTGTTGACATCCATACGTCATCCGCAGGATCAGCAGTCAGATATTTCTTTTTTGCTCACTACGTTGGGCAGACTCTGGCTTTCCGGCCTCAAACCGGACTGGACAGGATTTCACAGGCAGAAACCCTGCTGCCGTGTGCCGCTGCCGACCTATCCTTTTGAGCGTCAGAGATATTGGATCGGCGGGGGGCAGTCGGCATCTGTCGGCAAGTCGTTATCTGCTGCAAAAGACAAAGTACAACAAACAACTTACAGCCAGCAACGGATAAGCCCTTATATTGCCCCCCGCACACGGACTGAAGAGACATTGACTGAAATTTTTCAGACAATACTCGGTATTGAGCAGGTAGGAATCTATGACAATTTTTTTGAATTGGGCGGACATTCCCTTCTGGCAACCCAGTTTATCTCCCGGATCCGTGAAGCCTTTCATATCGAATTGCCTTTAAATGCGTTGTTTGAGAATCCTGCACCTGCGGGCATGGCTGACTACATCGGAAAACTCCGTGAAACCGCACAGAAATTACAAGCCGGTCCCTATACGGGAGCAGATAATCGGGAGGAAGGAGAAATATGAGAAAAATTGAAGATTTTTTGTCTTATCTGAGCAGTTTGGATATAAAGCTGTGGGCAGAGGGAGAACGTCTCCGATATAACGCTCCGGAGAATACAATGACTCCTGATTTGCTGAATCAGTTAAAAGAACGAAAAACAGAAATTCTCGATTTTCTGAAAATAATGAATCTCGGTTCGGATGACTCTCCTGATGCGCTCCGCCCTGTGGAGCGAAACGGAAAAATTCCCCTGTCTTTTGCCCAGCAGCGGCTTTTGTTTCTCTATCAATTGGAGAAAGACGGCACCGCCTATAACATACCGTCATGTCTGCGCTTCACGGGTCAGCTTAATGTCTCTGCTTTGGAGCAGAGTTTCAATGAAGTCATTCGGCGTCATGAAGTGCTGCGAACAACCTTTGTCTCAACAGCAGAACGGGTTTTAAACCCGTTCTACGATGATATTTCCGTACAGCTTATTGCGCCGTCTTTGACCATGACGCTGCCGGTAATTGACTTGCAGCATTTATCCGAATCTGAAAAATCCGCCCAAATGCGCCGATATGCTGCCGAAGATGTGCAGCGTCCTTTTGATTTGGAAAGGGGTCCTGCGCTGCGTGGAATCTTGCTGCGTCTGAACCGGGAGGAATATATTTTCCTCATATCTATGCACCATATTGTCACGGACGGATGGTCTATGGGCATATTTGTCCGGGAACTGACGGCTTTTTACGAAGCTTTTTCAAAAGGACATGCTGCGGCGCTGCCGGAACTGCCGATTCAATATGCTGATTTTGCCTGCTGGCAGCTTGAACGGGCAAAAGGCAAAGAATGGCAGCAGCAGCTTGACTACTGGAAGAAGCAGTTGGCAGGCGCGCCGCCGGTTCTGGAGCTTCCAGCAGACCGGCCCCGTCCCTCTGAAATGAGCTATCGGGGCAGTACTGAGACATTCGAGATTGCTCATGACCTGACAAAGCAATTGAACGCTCTGAGTCAAAAATCCGGGACAACGCTGTTTATGACGCTG
Organism: Desulfatirhabdium butyrativorans; assembly: GCA_020718785.1. GTDB lineage: Bacteria > Desulfobacterota > Desulfobacteria > Desulfobacterales > DYRK01 > DYRK01. The sequence goes on from DYRK01000022.1 coordinate 12,612, forward strand.
TTCGCCGCTTTTGCCACCCTGCTTTACCGCTATACGGCGCAGGAAGATATTCTCATCGGCTCTCCCATCGCCAACCGCAACCGAAAAGAAATCGAGCCGCTCATCGGTTTTTTTGTGAACACGCTGCTGCTGCGGGCAGACCTGTCCGGGAATCCGCCTTTTTCCAAGCTGCTGGAAAGAATTCGTCAGACGACTTTAGACGCCTACGCGCATCAGGATATTCCTTTTGAGAAATTGGTTGAAGTTCTGCAACCGGAGCGGAATCTGAGTCATTCGCCTCTGTTTCAGGTCATGTTTATCTTACAGAATGCGCCGATGACAAAGCTGCAACTTCCTGATTTGATAATCTATCCGATAAAAACGGAAACGCTTGCGAGTCAGTTTGATCTGACCTTCTCGCTGACAGAAACCGAGTACGGTTTGACAGGTACAGCGGAATACAGCACTGATCTTTTTGATAAAGACACTATACGGCGAATGATAGCCCATTTCAGGATGCTGTTAGAAGGCATTGCCGCCAATCCTGAACAGAGGGTTTCGGAATTGCCCCTGCTATCTGAATCCGAGAGACATCAGTTGCTTGTTGAATTTAACGAGACTGACAGAGATTATCCGAGAGACAAAACTGTTGTTGATCTGTTTGAAGAACAGGTTGGGAAAACGCCGGATAACATCGCTGTGATTTTTGAAGATACAAAGCTTACCTACCGGGAGTTAAACGAGCGGGCGAACCGGATTGCTCATTTCCTGAGAGACAACTATGATATTCAGCCGGACGACCGGGTGGGAATTTTAGTTGATTGTTCCGAATGGATGATTTTAGGTATAATAGGGACTTTAAAAGCAGGAGGGGCTTATGTCCCTGTTGATCCGGTCTATCCGAAAGAACGAATTAACTACATACTTCAGGACAGTGACTGCAAAATCCTTCTGACAGAAGAGAAGCATTACAACATATCAGATGAGAAGGTGTGTCCGCTGATTATCAATCTCCGGGATATTCCCCTTTCGGAAAACAGTAATCCTTTGTCTCATGCTGCTTCACATCATTTGGCTTATATTATCTATACATCTGGAAGCACAGGATATCCTAAGGGTGTTATGATTGAACATGGCTCTATCGTAAATACTCTTCGCTGGCGATCCGAATTTTACCTTTTCGGGGAAAAAGACTGTGTATTGCAGATACCATCCTATGCCTTTGACAGTTCGGTTGAAGATATCTTTACACCGTTGATCAGCGGTTCAAAACTGATTTTGATACCTCAAGACAAAAAGCATGATATCAGATATCTGAAGTATATAATAAGCACCAGTAATATCAATCATTTCCTGATTACTCCTGCTTTTTACAGAATGCTGCTGATTGAAGCCTCTGATGCTTTGACACATCTCCACTTTGTCACCGTAGCAGGGGAAAGCATTGACGAAAAATTGGTTTCTCTGCATTTTGACCGCCTGAAGGATGTGAAACTTTACAGCGAATACGGTCCTACGGAAAACAGTGTGTGTGCCACTGTATATGAATTTGACCGGATAACCAGGCAGGTATCTTTGGGAAAGCCTATTTGGAATAACCGGATTTATATTTTCAGCCGAAAAACGGATCTGTCTCCTATAGGTGTGACTGGTGAGATATGTATTGCCGGAACAGGTCTTGCCCGCGGATATTTGAATAAAGAACAACTTACAACCGATAAGTTCACGGATAATCCGTTGATCGCCGGTGAACGGATATATCGGACAGGCGATGTCGGCTGTTGGCAGCCGGACGGCACTATAAAATTTCTGGGCCGCAATGATGATCAGATGAAGATACGGGGATACCGCATCGAATTGGGAGAAATCGAAAACCGGCTGCTGAGTCATGAAGCAGTGAAAGAAGCGGCAGTGATTGCCCGAGGGATGTGCGGTCATAAGGAACTGGCAGCTTATTTTGTCTCAGACGAAGCGGAACTGAATACAGGCGTTCTCAGGGAATTTCTGAAACAGAGTCTTCCTGACTACATGATTCCATCGTATTTTGTGCATCTCGAAAGACTTCCGCTCATGCCTAACGGCAAAATTGACCGGAAAGCCCTGCCCGCCCTGTTTAAAGCCGGAACAGGTTCGGGAACGGAATATCTTGCCCCCCGGAATGAAGCGGAACAGAAACTCGCCGAAATATGGCATGAGATATTAGGCATAGAAAAAGCGGGGGTTCGGGATAATTTCTTCGAGTTGGGCGGACACAGTCTGAAAGCGACGCAGATGGTCAGCCGGATTTATAAGGAGATGAACATTGAGATCGCTCTGCGGGAGATTTTCAGCCGCCCCACTGTTGCGGAACTGGCAAAACTGATTCGCTCAAAAGACCCCTCGGCTTATATTCCGATAGAGAAAGTTCCGGACGCCGAGCATTATCCGCTTTCCAACGCCCAGCACAGGCTGTGGGTGCTGAGTCAGATAGACGCGGACAGTGCGGCATACAACATGCCCGGAGCGGTTGTCCTTGAAGGAAAAACAGACCGTGACGCGCTGCAACGGACATTTGCGGAAATGATCCGCCGACATGAGTCATTGCGGACGTCGCTCGCGGTAACATACGGGGAGCCTCGCCAGAAAGTTCATGCGGACACGGATTTTCAGATATTTTACAGAGATATTTCGGGAGAGAGTCATCCGGAAGAACGGGCTGCGGATATTGCCCGTGAGGATGCGCTGAGACCTTTTGATCTCGGAAAAGTACCGCTTTTCAGAATATCGCTGCTGAAAGTATTCAAAAACCGGCATATCATGCTTTTCAACATGCACCACATCATTTCCGACGAGTGGTCTTCGGGAATCATGGTGAGAGAATTTTCGATGCTTTACAATGCCTTCTGTCAGGGAAAGACGAGTCCGCTTCAGCCCCTCGCAATCCAGTATCGCGACTATGCGGTCTGGCAGAACCGGCTGCTGGAAAGCGATGAAATCGCCGTTCACCGGGACTACTGGCATAAAAAACTCTCCGGCGAAATACCTGTGCTGAATCTGCCGACTGATTATCCGCGTCCGAGGATGCAGACTTTCAACGGAGAGACAATTTATTTTGAACTCGGACCGGGGGAGGCGGAAAAACTCAGAAGCCTCGGAACGGAACAGAACGCAAGCTTTTTCATGGTGCTTGTCGCAGCGGCAAAAGTGCTGCTTTACCGCTATACCGATCAGCAGGATATTATCGTAGGCATTCCGGTAGCAGGAAGGAACCGGGCAGACCTCGAAGATCAGATCGGCTTCTATGTCAACACACTCGCACTGAGGGATCAGATACGGGGAGACATCGGCTTTGTCTCACTCTTACAGGAAATCAGACAGAATGCCGCGGAAGCATACAGTCATCAGATATATCCTTTCGATATTCTTGTGGACGAACTGAAGCTGCGGCGTGATGTCAGCCGGTCGCCGCTTTTCGACGTGATGCTGGTATTTCGGAACTATGACGAGGCGGTGATTTCTCTCGAAGGCATAGAGATCAGTCCTTTCGAGTATGACTACCGGATCAGCAAGTTTGACCTGTCTTTTGATTTTGCAGAAACAAAAGACGGGCTGCGGATCGGCGTAGAATACAACACCGACCTTTTCCGTCCGGATCGGATACATCGGATGACTCAACACTTCCGGGAATTGGTAAACAGCATTCTGACAGATGCAGATCAGCCGGTCAGCCATCTGAATATTCTGCCGGAAAAAGAGCGGAGTCAATTGCTTGCCGAGTTCAACGACACTGACAGAGATTATCCGCGAGACAAAACCGTTGTTGATCTGTTTGAAGAACAGGTTGAGAAAACGCCGGATAACATCGCTGTGATTTTTGAAGATACGCAACTGACCTACAGCGAGTTGAACGAGCGGACAAACCGGATTGCTCATTTTCTGAGAGAGAAATACGACATTCAGCCGGACGACCGGGTGGGGCTGCTTGCGGAACGCTCGGAGTGGATAGTTGTCGGCATTCTGGGCATTCTGAAATCCGGCGGCGCTTATGTGCCGATGGAACCGGAATATCCTGAAGAACGGATTCGGCATATCATCACGGACAGCAGTTGCAAAGTTGTACTTGTATCCGGAAATCAGAAGATTACATGCGAGAGATTCGGCGTGGAATTTGTGAATATCTCCGACATCGGCTCAGATGCCCCGGGCACCTCTCACCCCTCACCCCTCACCTCTCACCTCGCCTATGTGATCTACACCTCCGGTTCCACCGGCGTTCCCAAAGGCGTGCTGATCGAACACGGAAGCCTTTATGACTACGTGATGACTTTCACGGAGGAATTCCGCGTGACTTCCGACGACAGAGTTCTGCAACAGACCACCGTCACCTTTGACGCGTCTGTGGAGGAAATCTATCCCACGCTGTGCAGCGGCGCAACGCTTGTTATCTCACCGAATCCGAAGGAACTCGACACGCTCTTTGCCGACGCGGTGAGACATCGCATCACAATACTGAGTCTTTCGCCGTCAGCGGCGGGCTATTTCAACACCCGTGCGGACGAACTGCATGACCTCAGAGCCATGACTATCGGCGGCGATGTGCTTTATCCGTCTCACATTGACAGGCTGTTCGGGAAAATACTGCTTTATAACGGCTACGGACCTACAGAATCTACTGTCTGCGCTACTTACTGCAAGATAATGTCTCAGGGCGAATTTATCCCTATCGGCAAACCGATTGCGAATCGCCGGATTTACATTCTGGATGCGGCTCTGAATCCTGTTCCGCTCGGCGTGTTCGGAGAAATCTGCATTGCCGGCGCCGGTACGGCGCGGGGTTATCTGAATCGTGAGGAATTGAGCAAAGAGAAATTCATTCCGAATCCTTTTACTGCCGGTGAACGTCTTTATCGGACAGGCGATGTGGGCAGATGGCTGGTTGACGGCAATATCGAATTTGTCGGCAGAAATGACAGTCAGGTGAAGATACGCGGCTATCGGATTGAGTTGGGAGAAATCGAGAGTCGCCTGCTGAGTAATGAAGCAGTGAAGGAAGCGGCAGTGATCACCCGTGACGATGGAGACAGCAAGGAACTGGCGGCTTACTTTGTCTCAGATGATGCGGAACTGAATGCAGTCATTCTTCGGGAATATCTGAAGCAGACACTTCCCGACTATATGATTCCCTCCTATTTTGTGCGTCTCGAAAAGCTTCCGCTTATGCCCAACGGCAAAATTGACCGCAAAGCCCTTCCCGCTCTGTTTAAAGCCGGGACAGATTCAGGAACGGAGGAATATCTCGCCCCCCGGAATGAGACCGAACAGAAGCTTGCAGAGATATGGCAGGAAATTCTGGAAGTTGAACGGATCGGCATCCGGGATAATTTCTTTAATCTGGGCGGACACAGCCTGAAAATGGTGCGGATGATAAGTCAGATCCATCATAAAATGGGGCTTGAAATTGCTTTGCGGGAAGTTTTTGCTCACCCGACCATTGAGAAGCTCTCGGAGCAAATCCGTTCAAAAAATGTCTCAGACAGGAGACAGGTCATTCTGAAAGAAGAAGCAGTGCTGAATCTGCCCGCACATTTCTCATTTCTCATTTCTCATTTCAAAAGCTTCTTCTCACCGGCGCGACGGGATTTGTCGGAAGCTTTCTGCTGAAAGAATTGCTCCGACAAACCTCGGCTGCTGTTTATTGTCCGGTGCGCGCTGAGACACTTGAGGAAGCAGAAAAGAGGCTGTTTGAAAACTCGGAATACTACGGGCTGACGTGGAGCGAAGAAGAAAAAAGCCGCATTGCGCTGATATTGGGAGATTTGTCTCAGCCGCGTCTGGGATTGGATGAAAAGACATGGAGACAATTGGAAAATGAAATTGATGCGATTTACCATAACGCCGCATACGTGCATCATGTTCTGCCTTATTCTCAGTTAAAGAAGACAAACGTGGGCGGAACTCACGAAATCCTGCGTCTGGCATATTCCGGGAAAGTAAAGCCGGTTTGCTTTGTCTCAACTGTCAGTATTTTCTCATCCCTTGCCGACAGAACCATGATTGATGAGTCATCGGACATTGAGCATGAGAGACATTTTGAGGACGACGGCTATTCAGCGAGCAAATGGGTTGCTGAAAAATCAGTGATGACAGCCGGAGAAAAAGGGCTTCCTTACAATATCTTCAGGCTCGGAACCGTGACCGGACACAGCAACACCGGCGCGTGCAATCGTGACGATCTTTTCTATCGCTTTTTAAGAACCTGTATTCGGACCGGCTGTTTTCCCGAAGGCATTCCGAATATGGAAATAACACCGGTGGATACCGTCGTCAAAGCGATTGTTTATCTCTCGATGCAACAACGTTTGCAAAATCGTTCTACGGATCAAAACGATTTGCAAAATCGTTTTACGGAGAAGCATTTTTCCGGCAAAGTCTTTCATGTGTTCAATCCCGAATATGTCTCTCCTGAATTTATATTTAATCATTATCGGAAACAAGGGAGACAAATTAAAAAAGTATCTGCGCCGAAGTGGCTGAATCTGGTTGAAGCCTCTTTGGCAGGAGACAATGCTCTGCCCATTGCCCCGTATCTGTCCCTGTTCAGGGAAGGCATGAAGCAGTCCGGAGGAGACATAGAGCAGGCAAAGTCTGCTGAGGTGAAGTGCGAAAAGACGCTGAATTGCTTAAAAGAAGCAGGGATTCATTATCCGCCGATTAACGACAAACTGTTGCAGACATATTTTGCGTTCTTGGAGAAAAAAGAGAGGAAAGAGTAAAAACAATGAAATTACTCGCTGAAAACGGTTTATTCAGAAAGGTTTCAACAGAAACCTCGGACATCATCGCACGGCTCAATAGAGAAAGAAAACATACGTTCCTGATTCCGACAAAGTTTATCTCATCAGAATGCGGTCAGGTCGGTTTTCTTTTGAATCACTATTTTAACCGGAACAGGGCCAGTCAGGACAGCATCGCCTACAGAACCTTTTTTGCCAATTCCAGATTTGAGGCAATACAGGGCGCAGTAAAAATCGCCCGACACAAATCACTCTTGATGAACAAAAAAGGGAGAACCATTCTGCTCTGCGATCCGACAGGAGAATTTGCTTATTTCGCTGATCCGCTGAGTCGTGGTGAGACAAAAGCACTGATTCCCGGAATCAGAATCGTTCCCGGATTGGATGAACTGAGGAAACTCATGACTCCTGATCTGGCAGCCCTTGCGCTATGCCCTTTGGAGGTTCGGGGTGAGGGGTTCGGGGTGAGGGGCACCTCTGCCCCCGCTCCCCAGACCCCGAACCCGGCTTCAGCCTCAGCCATTTCCGAAATCTTCAGTCAATGCAGAAAAGACGGAATCATTACCATACTGGA
>DYRK01000022.1:20037-22651 GCA_020718785.1 Desulfatirhabdium butyrativorans
CCATTTCCGAAATCTTCAGTCAATGCAGAAAAGACGGAATCATTACCATACTGGAGCAATCCGATTTGGATATTGCATCCGAAAAGTCATTGATCCACGAGATCAGCCTGCTCCAGGATATTATCGTCACTGGCGAATCTCTGACAGGTTATGAAATTCCTTTCGGGGCGTTTTCAATGGCTGAGACAATCCATGAACCCTGGGCAAGCATGATGACCTGTTTCACGCATTCCTCAACTTACAGCGGCAACAATCTCTCATTGACCAAGGCGCGGGAGCAATTGCTCGCTCATGCGCCCTGTCTCCGAGGCGACCGGGCGGCTCAGGAAAAATGCGCTGCCATTGCTGCCGACAATAAGGAACGAGTGAACGCATTTGCCCGATATGTCAATCCGGGCTTAGTCAAACTTTATGCGCTGACCGGTCTGGATATTCACGCTGTGGGCGGTCACGGTTCCATGCTCAGGATAAAGCCGGATGAGGGGCATGAGAAAGAGATATTTGACTGTGTTGCAGGCGGGGGCGCGGTGGTGCGGGGTCATACGCCCGCAGACCTTGTGCCTGAAGTCATCGAAACACATAATGCAGAGACAGACTACTGGGAAAAATTATCTGCCAGACTCGCGGGTCTGTGTCTGCCTCATGTATTCCCGGCTGTGAGCGGCGCGAGCGCTGTTGATATCGGCATGACTCTGGCTATGCTTGCCAATGCGGACAAGACAAAGATCGTGACTTTCAAGGGAAACTATGCAGGCAAAACCCTGCTGTCTTTGAACGGCACGGCAGATGAGACATTACGGCAGCCGTTTTTCCCGCTTTATCATGATGTCGCATACATTGATCCTTTTGCCCAAGATGCGAAAAAACATCTCGAATCTGTTCTCACTTCGGGACAGGTCGCGCTGATCTGGTTTGAGGTGATTCAGGGCGGCTGTGACAGAGAAATTCCGAATGACCTCATTGAGATTATCAGCCGCTATAAAGACAGATACGGATATATCATCGCAACAGACGAGATTTTCAACGGATTTTTCCGTACCGGACCCCTGTTCAGTTTTCAGGGAAAAGTCATTGCGCCGGATATTGTCACATTTGCAAAGCCGTTAAGCGATGCGAGTTTTCCTTTTGCCGCGACGCTGGTATCTTCGCGTGTTTATCATCAGGCAGTTCAGAACAGACCGGAGGTCGTTCATTATCTCGAAAAATTGTATCAGAACCAGATCGGTTCACATATTGCCCTGCATTCTGTGGAAAAGATTCTGTCTCCTGAATTTGAAAAAAATGTCTCAAGAGTCTCAGAAATTTTGCATAAAGGGCTGAACGATATTGCCCGGAAATCGTCTATTGTCAAAGGGATTTCAGGCAGAGGCCTCACTTATCGTCTGGATTACAACGACAGGCATTTTTTGCTTCGACTTCTGGGAAAAACAGGCTATTCGCTCTTTGTGCTGTATATGTGCCGCTTATGTGTGAGAAAAGCCGATGTTTTTCTCTTTTTTGACGAATGCAGTCCTGCGCTGACCGTCAGCGATGCTGAAGTAAAACAGTTGCTGGAAAATCTGAAGCCTGTCTTTACTGAAAAGACATCTGCCGCTTGGCTGGGGTTCTCTCTGTTTGCGGTCAAGGCAGTTTTGTTTTTTATTGCCGATTTTCTGAAACCCGCTGCCGGAAAAAACTGAGGCCTGAAAAAAAGCAGGGTGGACAGAGCCTGCAGATCCGCCTTATGCTGCTGTCCGGCAAGGCTCTGCCCACCCTACTACTGATAAACGCCAATTTTGTTTTTATTTCCCTGATATTCCATGTAAAAGCGATAAAACGCCGCCAATACCAGCGCATGAGTGATTTCGCGGTCACGGATCAGAGCTGGAATCGAATCCATCGGCTTCAGCAGAACTTCAATGTCTTCTTTCTCATCCTGTTCCTGCCTGCCGGAGAGAACAGCATTTTTGGCAACAAAGGTATAACATCGGTTATTCTGTATTGCCGGATTGGGATGGACATATCCGAGGCTTATGATTTCAGATGCCCGATAGCCGGTTTCCTCGTAGAGTTCCCGGACAGCAGCGGTCTGGGGATTGTCATGATATTCCACCAGCCCTCCGGGAATTTCCAATGTGACATCCTGAATACCGTGACGATATTGGCGCACCAGGACGATTTCGTTTTTCGGTGTGACGGGAATGACATTGACCCATGAAAACGATTCCAGAATGAAGAAACTGTGTTCCTTTCCTGTCCGCGGGGAAACCGCCCTGTCTGTTCTGAGACTGAAAACCCGGTAAAATTTATCCAATGTGCTGGAAACCACTTTCCACGGTTCGGGCATCTTTGCTTCTCCCATGTAAATCATCATAAGTTACTGATTTTACGTTCCCGACTTTTTCGGATTTTCATCCGGTGCATACCCGACTGAAAGGCGGGGGAACGCTCCTTTCGGTTAGTGACAATTTTTCAATTCCCGCTTAAATTTAGGAGTTACGCAGCTGCATTATTTTTAACCGCTAATGGACGCTGATAAACGCCAATCAATCAGGAAAATAAATTCAAGTGCGTAAGTCCCGGCAATTCTCATTTTGACGTAAAGCGGCCCATCTAAAAATTGGCAAACCCGCTT
>DYRK01001090.1 GCA_020718785.1 Desulfatirhabdium butyrativorans
TTGGCAATGTGTCTGTGCGTCTGCACACCCGCCGATGCTGTTATCGTAACCTACACCTACGACGAGGCCGGACGCCTCACCAAAGCCGATTTCGGCGACAGCAGCGTCATTTCCTATACCTATGACAATGCGGGCAATCTTCTCAAAAGGGAAGCTGCAGGCGGAAGCAATGTGAAAGGCGATGTGAACGGCGACAAGGAAGTTGACCTGAGAGATATTGTCACGGTGCTGAAATTTCTGGTCGGATTCGATGCTGCTGTAAACCCGAATGCGGACGCAAACGGCGACGGAAAAATCGGACTGGCCGAAGGAATCTACGCACTCAGGCTGGCGGCCGGTCTGTGAAAACAGACAGGGTTTTAAGTGATTTCAGCCTGAGTTCGGTATAAAAAGGCGGTTTTCATTTCCGCTCTGCCGCCCCGCGGCAGAAAGCAGATCGAAAATTTTCTCCGGGGTGCAAAAAATCGCTTCGCTTTATTTTTGCACTCCGGATTTATGAAAATTGCGATCTGCCGAATATGCAAAAAATCGCTTCGCTTTATTTTTGCACTCCGGATTTATGAAAATTGCGATCTGCCGAATATGCAAAAAATCGCTTCGCTTTATTTTTGCACTCCGGATTTATGAAAATTGCGATCTGCCGAATATGCATGGCGGGCAGCAAGCTGCCCGCCCTGTTGCTTTTTTGCAGGAGAGAAAAAACATGAAGAAATATTTCAACATCGCAGGTCCCTGCAATCCTGCCGAGCATTATATGATTCCTTCCGAATCAAGATGCAGGGGTCTGTCAGACCTGATTGAACAGAAGCAGTATTTTGTCATCCATGCCGCACGGCAGTCGGGAAAGACAACGCTGCTGCTGGAATTGGTGAAACAGTTGAACCTTGAAGGCAGATATTATGCCCTGTACTGCTCGCTCGAATCCGTACAGGGAATTATTGATCCGAAAGAAGGGATTCCGGCAATTGTCAGAACATTGAGAGGAAACATTCAGCTATCTGAACATATCGGAAAATTTCAGTTTGCCGGAAATGCGGATTTTGAAGATTTCAACAACGTACTGAAACTGTCTCTTGTCATGTTCTGTAAGCAGTCGGACAAACCCCTGTTAATTTTTTTTGACGAAACAGACTGTCTTTCAAACGGAACGCTTATCTGCTTTTTAAGACAGCTCAGAGACGGATACATCAACCGTGATATGATTCCATTTGTCCATTCTGTCGGGCTGATCGGAATGCGGAACATCCGGGATTACAAAGGCAGAATCAGAGAAGACAGGG
>DYRK01001091.1 GCA_020718785.1 Desulfatirhabdium butyrativorans
TGGCTTTTGCTGCTTCTTGCCGAGTAAACCTGGGTCGTTAAGATTACTCAATAATTCCGAATGGTTGAGACCACGTTAAGCAGATCGGGAAATTTTGTATAGATTTTTCCGCTTACAAAAGGAGGAAATAGTCTTGAAAATCGAAAAGCTCATAGAAAAAGGCGTGAAAATTCCCAATCCCGGCAGTATAACCATCGGGGACGAAGTTGACATCGAGAGAATTTCCGGCAAAGGAGCAGTGATTTACCCGGGCTGTAAAATTTACGGGAAATCCGCTCTGATTCTTCAGGGAGCAAAACTTGGCTACGAAGGACCCGTGACCCTTGAAAATTGCCAGATAGGACCGGAAGTCGAACTCAAAGGGGGATTTTTCAAAGAAGCTGTTTTTCTGAAAAAAGCAGTCATGGGATCAGGCGCCCAGGTGAGGGAAGGAACCATTCTGGAGGAGGAGGCCTGTTGCGCTCACACGGTGGGATTGAAACAGACGATACTCTTTCCTTTTGTGACTCTGGGGAGTCTGATTAATTTCTGCGACTGTCTCATGTCCGGCGGAACCAGCCGGAAAGACCACAGCGAGGTGGGAAGCTCATACATCCATTTCAACTACACCCCGAATCAGGACAAAGCCACGCCATCGCTGCTCGGAGATGTTCCCAACGGCGTGATGCTGAACCGGCGTCCCATATTTCTCGGGGGACAGGGCGGACTTGTGGGACCCTCCCGTCTGGCTTTCGGTACGGTCATTGCAGCCGGCTCTATATACAGAAGAGATGAATTAAGACCGGACCGCATGATATTCGAAGGAGGCAGGAGCGGAAATATTCCCTTTACGCCCGGATTATATCTTGGTGTCAGGCGGATTGTGGAAAATAACGTAATTTATATTGCAAATCTTTTCGCGCTGATGCAGTGGTATCGTCATATCCGCCCGCTGTTTGTCTCCGAGGAATTCCCGGATGCCCTTTTAGACGGACTCAAAGAAAAACTGGCTTCGGCTGTTGAAGAGAGAGTCAGATGGCTGAAAACATTTTGTGAGAGGCAGGAGGACAGGCTTTCTGTCCGGTGGCATGAAGCAGAACAGTTTTTCGGAGTAAAGCAAGATTATGAGGGGGATACGAGATTAAGGGATATTTTTTCAGAAAAGGTGCGGCAGGCTATCCCCGAATCAGGAAAAGACTGCATCTCTGTGATAAAAGGAATTCCACGCAGAGATACAGAAGTCGGAACATGGTGGCTTCAGGGGATTGTTGACCATGTCAGCACAGAGATATTGAAGATT
>DYRK01001092.1 GCA_020718785.1 Desulfatirhabdium butyrativorans
CCCGTCTCCCTTTTTAAGCTGCGTTCCCAAACCCACGATTTGGGAACGCATATCTGCCTATCACGCAAATTAAACCCGATACGATAGGGGCTTTTCACACCTTCCGGTTCAATAATATTTCATAACGGTCTGATAGCCCGCTTCTTCAAGATTTTTCTGAAGAATAACAGCGTCTTCTTTTCGCTCGAACTTTCCACACTGAACCCGATACAATCCGCCTTCATACTGAACCACATTTGCCCCGAAACCTCTCTCGTTCAACTCAGCCTGCATTCGCTTCGCATTTTCTTCAACCTTAAAAGCTCCTACCTGAACCGTGTAGTAGTTGTTCGGAGTTACCGATTTCGGATACATTTTAGCGATAAATGCCTTATCTCCGGCTGAAAGTTTGGTATTGCTGTTGGTCGCCTGACCGTTTTCGAAAAATTCACCCGAAAACATATAAAGCATTATAGAATCAGGATCAAAATCTGTAGAATTAACTTCCCTGATGCTATACCGCTCAAAGATATTATGGTCTATGTCTTCTTTTGTCCAGAAATTCGGCGGACCCATAAAATAGTCATAGACAGCATCTTTCCTCCAACGGAGATCAGCATTAGGTTGTTGATGCTCATGCACCGCGCCGAGCGCATGTCCGAACTCATGAACAACTACCCTTTCATATTCTGCATCATTTGTATCATCTGTGAGCCATCCGAAGTTCATAGTGGGCTGATATCTTGGAAACCATTCCTCTATCAGAGCATCTGTGCCTAAAGCTGACCAAGAACCTGAATCCGCAATAAAAGAGATGCGGATTTCAGCGTCAGAATAGTTATCGAACTTGAGCCTGATATTACAATACTGTTCCCAAAGATGCGCTTTTTCTTCAACTTTTTCCCTTTGTTTACGGCTTCCATCCAGAAAACGGCATTTTAATACCCGCCCATTCTGCCATTTCTTTTTGACAAAGATACCAAGTCTGAGACCGGGTCCGCCGACATCTGCCAATCCTTCTTTAGCACCAGTCGGCAACATCAGACGATTTGTCGGATCTTCATAAAATGCAAGGGCAGCAGCTTTCATCTGATACTGAAATGGAATAATACGAGGAATACATACATGCAGTTTGGATTGATTCGTCATACTTTTCTCCTTTATAGCTACGTGGTCTTCTTGATGTCTGATCTCACTGCCGGTTTATCTGTTCTCAGGGTCGTCTCCGACTCAGATTCCCAGCCCCTAGAAGGCGTTTGAAAATTAGTAAAACTATTTAGTTTTAGTTGTGAGACGGCGC
>DYRK01000375.1:0-3325 GCA_020718785.1 Desulfatirhabdium butyrativorans
ACCCCCTCGTCCAATCGAAAAGGGGTCAGGGGTGCGGGGTAAGGGGTCAGAGGAAAAACCGTCATGCTCTTCCCCTGACCTCTGACCCCTCACCCCTCACCCCTCACCCCGAACCCCCTCGTCCAATCCCTTTCATCTCGCAAAGGAGCAGGGAACCAAAAGCACGGATTGAGCCGTCTGTCATCTGCTCGTGCGTCCAATCCCTTTCATCTCGCAAAGGAGCAGGGAACAGGTACGTTTTTATCGCAAACAAATCCGGGCAGTTGCAACCCGGTTTTCGGAAACCTCTGTTTCCGGGCTTCGTTTTTGTTTCCGAAACGCCGTCTTTTCCTGATGTGAAAACAGAAAAAGGCAGTAAAACCGGAAACTTGCAGAAAACCGGAACCACCCCCTTTTTCGGGGGCTTTTAAAAAATCCGCTTATTTTCTTCATAATCAGACAGTTACAGACCGGACAAATATCCGGCTCAAAAATATTCCCAATCTTTTTAACAGGATATAAAGGCCGCTCTCTCTGCCGGCTTCAATCCTTCCGGTAATTCCGACAGAATTATGCACTGTCCTCACTTTCTGAAATCGCTTTATATATCCCCCGGATCATCTTGTCAAGCATTTTTTTTCAGACCGGAGAGGTTTTCACATTTTTCTTTACAACAAATTTGAAACACTGTAAAGCATGCGATGAAAGGAAAAACGGGCGTGAATCCCATACAAAAGAGCGATATAAAACCCGAGAATCAGGAATCCGATTTTGATTGCAATATGCTGTCGCACGACAGCCGTCTGAACAGGCTTCTTCAGACCGTTCTCAGGGAAGTCAGGCTTTATGCCGAAGAGCAGATCAAGCATATCCGACAGGGCGCGGAGATCGGAAAAGCCCTTTCCGTGGAAAAAAATATCAACAAACTGCTTGAAATGATTGTTGATGAAGCCAGAGCCATGTCCAAAGCCGACGCCGGGACTTTGTATATTCTTGCCAAAGACAAAAAACATCTCCGTGTCGAAATCCTGCAAAATGAAAGCATGAAGGTCAGGATCAACGGAATGACGACCGCTGAACTCAATCTGCCCAATGTCCCGCTTTATAGCAAAGACGGTGAGGAAAATCATTCCCATGTGTCCGCACATGTGGCGCTGACCGGCGAAATCGTCAATATTCCGGATGTTTACAAAGCCGATGGCTTTGATTTTTCAGGCACAAGAACTTATGACGCCAAGACCGGATACCGCTCCAAATCCATGCTGGTTATCCCGCTGAAAAATTATGAAAACAAAATTATCGGCGTGCTTCAGATACTGAATGCCCAGGATACCGAAACCCGTGAAGTGATCGCATTTTCAAAGGATTATGTTGACCTGATCGCATCGCTGGCATCCCAGGCTGCGGTGTCTCTGACCAATACCCAACTGATTCAGGATCTGAAAGATCAGATCAAACGTATCAAGCGGGCTGCGGAAATCGGCAAGGCACTGTCTGTCGGAGACAACATTGACAGGCTGCTGGAAATGATTGTTGACGAAGCCAGAGATATGTCCGGAGCAGATGCCGGCACTTTGTATATGGTTGATAAACATAAAAATCTTCAGTTCAAAGTTTTGCAGAACGACAGCATGGGCATCAAAGTTGCCGGCATGGACAGCGTTGACAGAACACTGCCTGACGCGCCCTTCACTCTGCCCAGTGTCCCCCTTTACACTCCGGACGGAGAGAAAAACTACGCCAATGTGTCCTCTTATGTGGCGCTGAAGGGCGAAGCGGTCAATATCCGCGATGTGTATGAATTCGACGAAGCACGCGGCTTTGATTTCACAGGACCTCAGAAATATGACGCGTCCACCGGATACCGCTCGCGGTCTATGCTGGTCATGCCCCTGAAAAATCATGAGAACGAGGTCATCGGCGTGCTTCAGCTTCTGAATGCCCAGAATGAAGCGCATGAGGTGGTTTCTTTTTCCGAGGAATATGTTGACCTGATCGAATCTCTGGCGTCTCAGGCTGCTGTGGCAATGAACAATGCCCAACTGATCCGGGAAGTTAAAGATCTGTTTTATTCCCTTATCGAAAGCATTGCCAGGGCAGTGGATGCCAAATCCCATTATACCCACGATCATGTCAGCCGGGTGGTGGACCTGACCATGATGATTGCCGAAAGAATCAATCAGGCAGAAGCCGGACCTTTCAAAGATGTCCGTTTCGGTGAAAACGAACTGGAAGAATTAAGACTGGCCGCATGGATGCATGATGTGGGCAAAATTGCCACTCCCGAGCATGTGATTGACAAAAGTACCAAACTTGAGACGATTGCGGACCGAATCGCTCTGGTTCAGACAAGGTTCGAACTGATTGCAGAAATGATGAAAAATGAATGCCTGCAACGGAAAATCCGAATGCTGGAAGAAGGGAACCATAATCATCTGGCCGCGGAAAGGCTGGAAAAACAATTAGCCGAAGAATTGGCGGCGCTGAAAGATGATCTTGAATTTATTAAAAAATGCAATCAGGCCGGCGAATTCATGAAAGACGAATATATTGAGCGGATCAAAACCGTCGGAGCCAAAACTTATATCTCGCCGGACGGGGAGCAGCGTCCTTATCTGACCGCGGATGAAGTCGAGAACCTCTGTATCCGTAAAGGAACGCTCACGGCTAAAGAACGTGAAATTATTGAAAATCATGCCTCTATGACTTATAGAATTTTATGCGCTCTTCCCTTTCCTCCGTCTTTGCGGAGTGTTCCGGACTACGCGGCCGCCCATCATGAAAGGCCGGACGGATCGGGCTATCCGTTGGGGCTTTCAGGAGATGGTCTTTGGATACAGGCACGGATTATGGCCGTTGCCGATATTTTCGAAGCGCTGACTGCCCGGGACCGTCCCTATAAAAAGCCGATGAAGCTCTCTCAGGCAGTCAAGATTCTGGGTTTTATGAAAAAAGACGGTCATATTGATCCGAATGTCTTTGATCTCTTTATAGAAAGCGGCATTTACCGGGCTTATGCGGCAAGAGAACTGGCTCCGGAGCAGATTGATGAATGACTGTCAGGTAACAGGTTGCAGGTAACAGGGTGACAGGTTGAAGGTACTTGTAACCTGCAACCTGTCACTTGTAACCTGTCACTTGTAACCTGTCACTTGTAACCTGTCACTTGTAACCTGTAACCTGTCACTTGTAAGCTGTCACTTGTAACCTGTCACTTGTAACCTGCAACCTGCAACCTGTCACTTGTAACCTGTTTTTATCCCCCGAAATTCGGATTGATGAACTCTATCAGGTCGCCTTCGGAGACAATTCTGCTTTCATACTCATGGGGATAGACAAAGCGACC
>DYRK01000375.1:3425-5974 GCA_020718785.1 Desulfatirhabdium butyrativorans
TGAATAGTGAGAAATGAATGCTTTTACAAAGAATCTCTTCCCGAACTGGCGCTGGTGATGGCATTGCTTCTGACGCCGATTGCCGGATTCTGGTTTTTGGATGTCATTTTTCCGCTGTCCATGCCTGAAAATGAGAAAAATTTTGCAACAGCAGTGGTTGCAGAAGACGGCACACCGCTCAGGAGTTTCCCTGACGAAAAGGGAGTCTGGCGATATCCGGT
Source organism: Desulfatirhabdium butyrativorans (assembly GCA_020718785.1). Classification (GTDB taxonomy): domain Bacteria; phylum Desulfobacterota; class Desulfobacteria; order Desulfobacterales; family DYRK01; genus DYRK01. The sequence continues at coordinate 3,647 of DYRK01000375.1, forward strand.
CAATATCTGCGATGTTTCTCCGCTGTATCTTCAGGCACTTATCAGTTATGAAGACCGGTATTTCCGGTATCATCCGGGAGTCAATGTCTATGCTCTGTTTCGGGCTTTAGGTCAATATATCCGTAACGGAAAACCATTATCCGGAGGCTCTACGCTGACCATGCAGGTCGCCCGGATTCTTCATCCTCATACCAAGACTGTTGCCGGGAAACTCAGGCAGATGTTTCGCGCACTTCAGCTTGAAGTCCGTTATTCCAAAGAAGAGATTCTGACGCTGTACTTGAATTATGCACCTTTCGGGGGTCCTGTCGAAGGTGTTCAGGCAGCGGCTTTTGCCTATCTCGGAAAACCGGCGCGTGAATTAAGCCATGCCGAAGCCGCGCTGCTCGCGGTACTGCCCCAGTCTCCCACGCGTCTTCGCCCCGACCGTCAGCCGGAGCGCGCAGTGCGGGCCCGAAACAAAGTTCTCAACCGTATGGCAGCTTTCGGAGTATGGGACAGAGAAACCGTCTCGGAAGCAAAGATCGAAAGGGTGGCTTCACGCTTCAATCCACGGCCCATGCTCGCGCCGCTGCTTGCCGAGCAACTTAAATCAGACCGCAATGATTTTCAACGTAGGGGCATGTCGGCGACATGCCCCTGTGAGACCTCATCTGCAGGGGCATGTCGCTCATCTGAAGGGGCATGTCGCCGACATGCCCCTACGGACAGCGTAATCCGCACAACAATCGCTCCCTTTATGCAGCAGACTGTCTCGGATATTGTCCGCGGATTCATTCAGGGAACCCCGGACCGTACCTCTGCTGCCGCGCTGATTGTGGAAAACGAAACGCTGGCAGTCAGAGCATACATCGGGTCTGCGGATTTTTCTGACAACAGCCGCTTAGGTCATGTTGACATGATCCGGGCTTTGCGTTCACCGGGTTCTGTCCTTAAACCTTTTTTATATGCCTTTGCATTGGAAGAAGGTCTGATTCATTCGGAAAGCCTGCTTGTGGACGCGCCTTTTTCCTTCCATGACTACCGGCCTGTGAATTTCAGCGAGAGCTTTTCAGGACCTGTGAGCGCGAGCGAAGCATTGCAGCGATCTCTCAATATTCCGGCAGTTGATCTGCTGGACAGACTGGGTCCTGTATTTTTCGATACCCGTCTCAGACAGGGCGGTCTGAATCTGGTATATCCGCCGCATCAGTCCCCGAATCTGACCATGATTCTGGGCGGTGTCGGCGCGTCATTGGAACATATTGTTGCCGCGTACACGGCATTGGGCAGGGAAGGTTTGTCCGGAAAGCTTCGCTATGTCGTTAATGCTCCGAGAGAAGAACGCCGCATGATGAGTTCCGGAGCAGCCTATATCATCCGGCAGATATTGCAGGAACATCCGCGTCCCGACCTGCCGGGATCAAGGATTTCTCCGGATCGCTCCCGGCAGGTTGCGTGGAAAACCGGAACCAGTTACGGATTCCGGGACGCGTGGTCTTTAGGCGTGACAGATCGCTACACTGTCGGCGTATGGGTGGGAAGACCCGACGGCACGCCGTCTCCGGGACAGTACGGCAGAGCCACAGCCGCGCCGCTGCTGTTTGCCATTATAGACAGCCTGCCGCGGCGTTACGGTCAGTCCGCGCCTGTTCCGGACACGGTCAGCCGTGCAGAAATCTGCTGGCCCCTGGGCATCCGTCCTCTGAGCAAAGATGATCCGCTTTGTCATCAGACGCGGCAGGCATGGATTCTCAATGATGTGATTCCCCCTACGCTTCCGGATAGAATGCTCAGGCATCGGACAGGCAATCCTTTGAAAGTTATGATAAATCCGGCAACAGGACTGCGTGTGGAAGCCGACTGCCCGGTTCCGAATCCCATAGAAAAAATTATCGCACTGTGGCCCTCTGCTGCCGGACCTTGGCTGAATCCGAGAATCAGAGCCGCGTCGCGCATTCCGCCTTCGGATCCGATCTGCCGAAAACCCGTGTCATCCGCGGCAGATATGATCCGTATTGTGGGAATCGAACCGGATACGATTCTGCGTCCGGCGGGCGCGGAAAAGGAACTCCCTGCGGTGACTCTTCAGGCGCAGGGCGGACAGGGACGGTTATTCTGGCTGCTTAACGGAACCCTGATCCGACAGGCAGGTATAGGCGAAAGCCGCTCGTACCGCTTCACCCGGCCCGGACGCTATCAGCTTACGGTAATGGATCAGTCGGGAAATTATGATTCTGTGGAATTTCTTGTGTCAGGCGGGGATTTTCATTCATAATAAGGAGTTGCATGATTTTTTTTCTCGTTCCCAAGCCCCAGCTTGGGAACGCACTTGCCGGGGAAGCCCCG
>DYRK01000023.1:0-10054 GCA_020718785.1 Desulfatirhabdium butyrativorans
GATTTTGCAGATCGTCTTTTTGACAAAACGATTTGCAAAATCGTTTTACTGCCGAAAGGAGAATGGAAATATGAGCGAATGTATTGATGCAAGAGGGCTTTCATGTCCCCAGCCGGTTCTTCTGACATTGCAGAAAATGAAACAGACATCCGGCGGAGAAATCGAAGTGCTGGTGGACAATGAAGCCAGCCGTGAGAATGTGGCGCGTGCTGCTTCCGCTCAGAAATGGAATGTTGCAAAAGAAGAGAAAACATGGAGTGAATACCGGCTGGTATTGAAACGCTCATGAATTTTTTCAAGAAATTATTCGGAAAATCCCCGAAAGAAGCAGGGGTTTCAGCACGCGGGATGATCGTGTTTCATCATACAGCGGAAGTGATTGCCGCGGAATCCCTGTTAAAAGAGGCAGGCATGGAGGTTCAGGTCAAAGGACCGCCACCGTCATTGAGAACCGGCTGCGATATGGTGATTGAATTTCCTCTGATTTCGGAATTGGAAGCACTCCGAATTCTCAATGATGCGAAAATTGCTCCGATTCAGGTAGTAACGGTTGAGGACGTGCTGCTGGAGCCGGTTTCCCTGTTTCATGTCAAAGATTTCGGAGATTATCTCATGGTGCGTGCCGCAAACATGAAAATAACCGTCTCGAAACAGAATCAGGAGATTGTGAATATCTCAGGAGGAGGCTGTCCTGATGTGCCTTATCTCGCGGAAGCGATGGTCGGCAAAAGTCTTTTATCAGCGCCCGAACCGCGCACGCTCGGGAAAACCCTTTGCGGCTATGCGCTTCAACTCGCATACAAGGAAATCATCCGCCAATGTCATGGCTGATTGTCGGCACAGTCCCGTATGAAAGCTTTCCGCTCACAGAAGATATCTGCATATTGGAAAAAGATTGTCTCAGGATCGGAGAACAGCGGATCAGAATCGCCAGAGGTACGCCCGCGCTGATTGCCGCAGCCTGTGCAACTGCCGATGTTCTGAACATAGAGCGTCCCCGCGCCCTGCTCGTCGGAGATACCGGCAGGGGAGAGGGAAGCCGCAGACTTTATGACTGCCTTGCAGACACAGCCGATAAGCGTTCTGAAAGCGGATATTCCTTTCATTATCTGTTTCCGGATGTTTTTCGGCACAATCGGATTTTATGGAAATTAGAATCACTATCGGTCAAACCCATGCTGGTGGCTGATGCGGGCTATATGTACGCTGCAAAAATGAGCGGCTTTGCCTCGTCATACACTCTGTTTACGCCGGATGTCGGCGAGATGGCATTTCTGGCAGATTCCCAAGCTCCGCATCCCTTTTATACTCGAGGGTTTCTGCTTCGGGATGAAAATCGGGTGCCTGATTTGATTCAACAGGCATACGCGGAGGGAAATGCCGCGCAGTATCTTTTAGTCAAAGGACAGCAGGATTATGTTGCTTGCGACGGTGAAATCATCGGAACCGTATCAGAACCCTGTGTTGCGGCAATGGAGCCTATCGGCGGCACAGGAGACAGTCTGACCGGCATTGTGACTGCATTTCTCATGGCAGAATATTCTGTAAGCGAAGCGTGTATGCGGGCAGCCCGTGCCAACCGGCTGACCGGCTTTCTCGCAAATCCCAGCCCTGCATTTTCAATTCAGGACTTATTGCCTTTTTTATACAAGGCTGCGGAAAGCGTTTTAAGTGAGAAATGAGAAATGAATATCCATTTATTTCAACTGCCTCTTAATAGTTTCAAAAAGTTCCTGCGGTTTTATCGGCTTTGTGATAAAGCCGTTCATCCCGGCTTTGAGACATTTGTCATGATCTTCTTTGGTCACGTTGGCAGTCATTGCCACAATGGGAACAGAGGGATTCAGCACCCCTGATTCCGGATTGCGGATCATGCGGGCAGCCTCCAGACCGTCCATTTCCGGCATCTGAATATCCATCAGCACAAGATGATACGGGGTTTTCCTTAGCGCATCCACAGCTTCTTTTCCGTTCACTGCGACATCAACAGAAGTAAAACCTATTTTTTGCAGGAGAGCCTTTGCCAGCAGCCGGTTCATCTCATTATCTTCCGCGAGAAGAAGACGGAGCGAGTCAGGATGCAGGTCACAGGTCACAGGCTGCAGGTCAGCTTCACCCTGCGCCATGTCTCCTGCAGCCTGCACCTGTTTCTCAAAATTCGCCGTAAACCAGAAAGTGCTGCCTGCCCCTTCCTCGCTGTCAGCGCCGATCTCTCCGCCCATGAGTTCTGCAAGTTTTTTTGAAATCGCAAGCCCAAGACCGGTTCCGCCGTATTTCCGGGTTGTAGATGCGTCTGCCTGAGAAAAAGATATGAACAGGCGGTCCATGACTGCTTTCGGAATCCCGATACCGGTATCGCTCACGGAAAAACGGAGCATGATATGGGTGCTGCTATCATTTTCAGGAGAAACAGAAACCCTTACTTCTCCTTCATCCGTGAATTTGATCGCATTGTTTACGAGATTGATGATGATCTGCCGCAGACGGTTCGGATCCCCGCGAAGCTGCAACGGCATATCGGAAGCCATCCGGAGTATCAGTCCAAGCCCTTTTCCCTTTGCAGCTGCCGTTAGTATTTCTATGACGCTTCTGACTGTTTTTTCCAGGTTAAAATCAATGTTCTCAATATCTAATCTGCCGGCTTCGATTTTGGAGAAATCCAGAATATCGTTGAGCAGCGAAAGAAGAATTTCCGATGAGGTGCATATCATCTCTGCCTGTCCGTGCTGTTCCGGCGTCATATCGGATTCCAGAAGCAGATAACTCGTGCCGATGACAACATTCAGAGGGGTTCGGATTTCATGGCTCATATTTGCCAGAAATCCGCTCTTTGCCCTGTTGGCCGCTTCGGCCGAGTTCTTGGCGAGCCGCAGTTCTCTTTCCGCGCATTTGCGCTCGGTGATATCCCGGATAACGACCTGTGATCCCGGATTGCCGCGATAGGTGATCGGCACACCGGCTGCTTCAATATCTCTTTCCCGATCATCGAGACCTATAATCTTCTGTTCCATGAAAACAATCTGCTGTCCGTTATACATCTGCTGAATGCGTTCTTTGACAGCAGTCTGATAATCCGGATGGATAAAATCCAGAACCCGTCTGCCGAGGAGTTCTTCCGGGCTGCCGGCACCGAAAATACTGACTCCTGCGGGATTGATATAGACGAATTTTTTATCCTGATCAATGACAATGGCATCCGGAGAGAGTTCCACAAGCTGCCGGTAACGCATTTCGCTTTCCTGCAGCGAATCCTCCGCCCGTCTTCGTTCGGTGATATCTTCTCCGATACCGGTCATACCCGCGGCTTTTCCGTCGGAGTCAAAAAGAAGCGTATTATTCCATGAAATGACCCGACGTTCTCCTGACCGGGTGATGATCTCATTTTCGTGGTGAGCCGGAAATTCGCCGCTCTCGACGGATTCGATAAAAACCGTCTTTTTTGTGGTCTCCCGGATTTCAGGAGGAAGAAATATCTCAAACCAGTTCTTATGCAGGACTTCCGCCTCGGTCCGGTCTGTGAGATGAAGCAGAAAGTCATTGCAGAAAGTGATATTTCCTTTTGTATCCAGCATCACGCCGATCAGCCGGATATTCTCCAGCACCGCTCGGAACCGTCTTTCAGCTTCCAGCAATGTTTTTTCAGCCAGGTTCCGCGCTCTGACCTGACGCCGGATATTCAGCCATGCAAAAGCAATGCCTGAAAGACCGGACAGCCAGAAGAACAGATAGCGAAGTATCAGAGAAAAGCTGTGTCCGCCGTAAATGTTTTTTAAAGGTTCAAGCGGCACCGACACACTGATGCCGCCCCGAATCTCGCCGAGTCTGTATCCCTGCCCGCTGTGGCATTTCAGACAGTCCTGTTCGACAAAAAACGGAGACATCAGCCGCATATAGTCTTTGCCGTCTCTCTTCTCAATTTCTGAAACTTCTTTCTCTCCTTTTTCAAACAACTCCAGCGACTTTGTTTCCCATTCATCCGGGGCATTTTCCGGGCGTATGGGTCTGAGGCTGGTGATATGACTGTAAATGCCGTATTCATCCCGGCTGATTTCATACACCTGACGGCTCATATATGCCGGATTCATCAATGTCAGTTTCCTGCCGGACGGTGTAGCAATATCTCTTTCTCCTATGTGAGACAGATAGGGATTCGGCGGGGTTTTGCCGCTGACCGGGACATAAACGCCGCCGTGCATGGATGCCCATCGCCGATACATTATGTCTTTATAGAAGGCAACCTGAGCCACGTGATAAGCGGTTTCAAACAGTTCATGATGACGGTCTGTCATGTTCCATAACAGGGCTGACCCGATGATGACGGTCCAAAGCGCAATCAGCACAAAGAGATATTGTTTCAGACGGAGCGTTGATTTTTTTTCCTGTGTTTTCATATCTGATCCTGTCAGGGGTTAGAGGTCAGAGGTATGAGGTGATGGGTTCCCTTCATCTGCTAACTCACCTTACGCATACAACTTGAGGAGAAACTAAGTTTCTTCAAGAAACTTAGTTTCTTAAAATCGCTGATTTTTCGTTATATTCCTTTACTTGAAACCTTTTGGTCAATGCGGATCAGTTATTCGCAGGGTGGGTGGAGCAGCGTAACCCACCCTACTAAGCGACCGACCATTATGATTTATAAGATTCGGCGGGTCAGACATTTCTGTCTGACCTTTATCATGAACAGACAAAAATGCCTGTTCTGCCGCAAAAAAAATTATAAGTCTTTAAAGTCGCTCGCTTATGTTTCAAGTAGGGGGTAATGTGAACTGCTAATCCAAATCCAGCTTTGCCTCGCACTGTCTGCACTTTGCCAGGCCTCTGAAAACCTTATTGCCGCATTCGGGACAGACATATCGGGCTTCCTCATCCGAAACCCATTTTTCAGTTCCGACCTCCCGCCTGTAAGGAACAGCCCGTAAAATGACTTTTTTCCCGACAGTCATGGGAAAGTCTGTGATATGCCGGCAAGGGAATTCGTCACATTGATGACATCCGGCATACCCTTTTTTCTGAGTGCAATCCCTGATTTCACATTGCCGGCAGTGCATGAAAAGTTCGTCGGAAAGACACCCGCAGCACCGGATATCCTCTGCCGAAAGATTTTCACTGCCGGGAAGTCTGCCCTTGCCGTGAACTTCTCCCCGGTAAACTTTTGCCAGCCCTTCCTTTAACTTCCGGTTATTATCACGATGTGCGATGTAAACGGCGCAGACGCCGCAATAAAGACCGCAGGGAGAAACAAGCTTCCGGTTTATTTCCGTCATTTTTTTAAGTCCTTTCCTGTAAAGAGAACAAGTAATCTGCCGACAGTAAAACGACTTTGCAAGTCGTTTTGTATCTGCGCCGGCAAAAGAGAAACGATTTGCAAAATCGTTCTGCTGTAAAACGCCCCAGATTAAAACAGATGCAAGCCGTTTTGTCTCTGAAACGATTTGAAAAATCGTTTTACTGCCGGCAGATCGGAAAACCCCCGCTCCGGCGTGGGAAAGAATAACTTTGCGGTTTCTGAAAATTTTTCAATCTGCCGGCAGTAAAACGACTTTGCAAGTCATTTTGTTTCTGTTTCATCTGCACTCCTGCGGTTAAAACACAAGATCATGCTCGATTACGGTCCCTTCTTTGACAGCCGCCTGAGTTCTGCCGGTATTTTTTATGCTCACATTTCCTTTGATTTTCACATTGTTTTCAAACCGCACATCCCCTTTCACAGTCAGCGATTCACATCCGGCAAGAGAGGGAACATGTCCGAATCGGGCATCGAACTGATCTATCCTGCCGTAATATTTCGGGTCAAGGCTGATAATGACTCTGTCTGAGCGGCGGTCGGGATTCAGTTGCAGTTGTCCGTCCTGTGTGAAGATAAAGTAATCCGAGCGCACGAGCAGCAGGTCATTGCATTTTTTCACCGGGAAAAACCGGGTTCTGGGAACTTTCACCGCGGTTGCCCCTTCGAAAAGAGATACAGCCGAACCCATCGCCGTTTCGATCTGAAAGACTTTAGGGCTGTTTTCATCTCTCGGATCCAAAGTTTTCGGGTTTACAATTATGGGGAGACGTACCGTTTTATGGGCTTCGATCAGTTCTTCAAGAAATTTCAGATTGATCCAGAGATTGTTCGTATTAAAAAAGCCGAACCGCCGGATATCCCTGAAAGCATCTGTTTCGCATTCCGGGCATTGCGCCGATTCCCGCAAAATGAGCCGTCCGCTGCTGTGACGGGCAAGATGTCCGCCTTTGCAGTCTGCCGGAGTTCTTTCCGCGACTTCCATCATGAAAGGGAATTTCTCCTGGGCAAAATAGCCCAAAAGAGACAAATCTAAAGATGCTCCGAGGTTGTCGGAATTGGAAATAAAAGCATAGCGGATGCCTTCATTCAGAAGTTTGAGGATCATTCCGGAAGTCAGCAGCGCGGTATATATATCGCCGTGTCCCGGAGGATTCCATTCCAATTCCGGGTTCCGGTGCCATACAGCAGGAGCAAAGTCATCCTGCAGGATTTTGGGGAATTTATGCTGGAGAAATGTCAGGGGAGAGGCATTTATCTTTGCCAATGCAGCGGCTGTATCCTCATGGGTGCTGAAACTGTTCATCAATGCCAGCCTGACTCCGGCAATCCGGCTCTGCTCTGCGATGATATCTAAAAAAGACTTGCCGTTTCTGACTTCAAGAAGAGATTTGGCTGTTGTCAGCCCCATGCCGGTTCCGAGTCCGCCGTTCAGAGTGATTCTGACAGTGTGCGGCAATGCCTGTTTTCCTGCCTTTGTGTATGCGCCGAGGGCGTCCGAATCTGCAACTTCATCCGCAACTACACGGCTGATCTCATTGTCATAGATAAATCCGGTTTCGCCGCTGATCACTTTGTTGTAGTAATAGGCAAAGGTATCCGTCACTACGGGCTGAAGCCCGGCAGCTTTCATTTTCGATATAAATGCCGGCAGATGAGTCGGCGTATCAGATTTCGTCATACTGTCTCCTGTTATGTCAGTTGCTGCTGATGATTTACTGTTTCCCGGATCAGCTGAAGTAGAACAAGCATCCTGCTTGTTCGGCGGAGTTGCGAGCAGGATGAGGAAGTCAGCACTATCGTTTTCATTCCGTAGGGACGAATAATTATGCGCCCCTACGCCCATATATTTTCATTTATATAGATCGAAATAACCCTGAACTGCTCCCGGCGGATTGCCAAATCCGCCGGAAATGCCTGGGATTTGTCAATCCCGGGCGAGCTTTCGGGAGACTTTGCGATCTGCTGAATATAAACCCGATTTTTACGGTTTTGCTGTCCTGAATTGCTTTAAAGTTAAGCAGCCTGGATGATGACAGATTAAGTTTAGCTTTCATTTGAGAACTCCTTTGGCTGTATCCCGGTAAAAAGACACAATTTTCATTTCTTCCCTTCCGCAATCGCAATTTCTTCTTCCGTCACTTCATACAATTCATATACCAGACGGCCAATTTCACGTTCTGATTGGCTGGTGTCTGCTTCGGGGGTTATTCTTCATTTGAAGTTCTGAATTCAATATCATAATTGATTATAAAATGAATTTCTTCATCTGTGAAACCATAGGGTTCCCGAATTTCCAAATCAATTTTATCAATCAGATGCTTTGAATATCGTGCGTAATATTCTCTGTATTCTGAAACATGAGCATATCTGACTTGTTTAACTTTTGAATTTTTATGTAAATCTTCAAGATATTCATCATAAATTTTTTCAATATTTACTACGGATTCTTTAGTGAAATTTTCAATCGGAATAGGAAACATATTTAATTCATAGGATTTTAAATCGAGATGGTTTGAATAAATATGATAAAACCAATAATATAAATTGCTTGATAAAATTGCTGATACGAAATCCCGATATTGTGATTTTACAATAATTGACTTTTCTTTTGTCGAACCGGTAGGAAAATTAGTAATGATATTGTAGTAACGCCCGCCTGAACTTCTATAATACACCGGCTTGCCATTTTTTTCATACAAATCGGCAAGTGTCGTTTTTGACTTGTAAAGAGTTTTCAGAATTGACAGTTCAATAAGCGTGCCGACTTTGGGCAGTCTGCCATATTTCACATAAGGTAGACTATTCACATATTCAAGATTTCGAATCACTTCATCAATGGTAGTATCATTATATCGCTTGTTGACTTTGGTTGTGAAAAGCTTTTTTAACGGCTTATTATTTTTATGACAAATGATAATAGCAACCCGTTGATCCGCACTGTCAAATATTTTTTTAGGACGATTTGAATAGGTTGAAAGATAGATAGTTTCACAAGTTTTAAACATCATGTTATGCAGAGCAGTCATTGACTCGCTTGAAGCAATTGCCATTGGGACAATATAAGAAAGAACTGATTTATTATTTGCAAGTGTTAAACCTTTATCAATGAAAAGTGAAAATGTGTCAACGGATCCCTTTTGTTTGCCGCTTATTGTTTTTGCAGATTCGTAATTTTTTTGAAAATATTTTTTATATTCAGCCGAGTATTCCCCGCCATAGGGCGGATTCCCGATCACAATATCAAATCCGCCACTACTCGGTGGGTCAGACATTCTTGTCTGACCTGTCTGACCTGTCTGACCATTATGAACAGGCAAGAATGCCTGTTCTACCTTTATACCGAACATCCACACCGCATCAAACCAAGTTGATCCGGTATTCTGGTCATAAGGATCAAACGCTGACAACTGTTTGGCAGATTCATTATCCCAGCCGTCTTTTACCAAAAGCAGGGATATTTTTTCACGCAGTCCTTTGTCTTTTTTCTGACAATCAAGTTTTTCCCTTCTGGTCTTTGCGCTGAAATACTGATGACGCAAATCTTTCAGTTCGTCTTCGAGTTTGTCTGTCTCCGGATTGTGCAGCGATATCTGCTGAGGCTTATCCAGACCGATCAGAGTATTTGCCGCCACAAATTTTGTTTCAAGGTTGGGCAGGGCGCGGATACCGAAGTTTTCTTTCTGATGATTCACCTTCTGGTCAACAATCAGCGAAATGAAAAACCGGAGTTTGCTGATCTGAACGGCAATGGGCTGAATATCCACGCCGTAAATGCAGTTTTCAATCAGATAAAGCTTGCGCCCGTAATCAAGTTCATTGTTTTCAAAGGCTTCTTCAATATCGTTTTTATTGTTTTCCAAATCAGCGATAACTTTATCTCTGATAGCCGAATCATTAATATTTCCGGCATCTTTAATCAGACGATCCACCTTTTCGATCTGCCGCTCTTTCCAGAGTTTATTCTGCGGGTCAAGTTTATGCAGACAGTACACTAATTTATGCAAAATGCCCATCGGAAAAGCACCCGAACCGCAGGCAGGATCAAGGATTTTGCAGTTGTCAATTGTGTTAATGAGGACTTGTGTTTCTACTTCGTTAAAGGGGTTGGGATTTTCGGAGTAGGAAAGAAGATCACAAATTTTTGATTCAGTATCAGGCGGTAGCGGTAGGTCAGACATTCCTGTCTGACCCTGATCTGTCGTGACATTATGGACAGACTTACCATTATGGACAGACAGGAATGTCTGTCCTACCTTATTATTTAAAAAGCATCCGAAATAATTTAAGGTATTCTTTGTTAATCCTTGTTTAATCGGATTGTTGTACATATATTGAATTTTTTCAATCAATTCATTTTCATCACGAATAATTCTGTCAAATGACTCATCCTGCCAGACAGTTCCTTTGCTGTTTTTGGCTTTGTTGATTTTGTTTGAAGAAACGCCTTTTATACCTTTCATTATTCTGCTTAAATCATAACCTTGATTCGGTTTCAAAATAAGATGTACATGGTCAGGCATGATTACCGAGCATATTAAATGATAGAACTTTTTATTTCCCCCGATAATATGCTCATGAACTATTTTTTGTTCGTTTTCAGAGAGTACGGTTTTAACAGCAGTTCGGAATGTTATAAAATAAAAAGCGCCGGTCATTTGCCAATGAGGCAGATGTCGTCTGGTAATTTTAATTTTTGATAATGGTAGGTCAGACATTTCTGTCTGACCTGTCTGACCTCTATGAACAGGAACAGACAAGAATGTCTGT
>DYRK01000023.1:10154-16483 GCA_020718785.1 Desulfatirhabdium butyrativorans
GAACAGGAACAGACAAGAATGTCTGTTCTGCCTTTTGTTTGAGAACAGGAACAGACAAGAATGTCTGTTCTACCTTTTGTTTGAGGTATGACTTGACGGATTCATCCACCATATAATTGACGATTTCACGCGGCGTATAAAACGAGCCGGTCTGCTTGCGGGCAGTGGTCTGTGTTTCAGGATTATAGCTTGCCAGAAGGTTTTCAAAGACCTTGCCGAGCAGTTCCGGGTCAAGCGCGATTTCTTCTTCGATGGGCGTGTTTTCGGTAATAGTGAATTTGTACCCTGAAAGAATATTGAAAAGCCCTTTCACCTTGTATTTCTTATTTTCAGTGCCGTAAATCGCATTCAGATCGCATTCTTCTTCAGCATTGAAGAAAAGAAAATCGGGAACAGTTGCCCGTTTTTTAGGATTTCGGGAAAAACCGTCGGCATAAAGCACCTTGCCTTCATCGTTTTCTTTGTCAAGGCAGTCAAAAAGCCCGCCGTTCAGAAAGGGTATATCTTTGAACAGGGCAATCGCCTCTTCGGAACTGACTGCAAACTGGTCAGCATAGCGGAAAAGGTTTTTAACACCGTAATTTTTCTTGTTGTCCGTGAATGAGCCTTCTCTGGCAAAGCCCCGTTCATCCATTTTCTGGTTGAGCGTCCCGAAAAAAAGATTTTGCAGAACAGCCTGATAAAAACTGTGCGATTCTTTATTCTTTGCAAACTCTTTCAGAATACAGCCGAGTTGTCCCGGGTCGAAAAGCATTTCAGGCACAAGTTGTTTTTCTTTGATAAACCAGATGAAAATAATACGGGTAATCAGCCGGATAAGGCTTGTTGCATTGCGGATATTCTTATCTTTTTCAATATCGTCAGGGAATGAGACATGCGCCGATGCCCAAAAGTACCAGTTGGAAATCTCCTGATAAAAGCGTTTATTAAGAATCTGAATACTGAAAACCTGTTTCCATTGTTCATATAAGCCCTTGAAATTCTTGATTTCAGATTTTACGATCAGGTCTTCGAGAATTCTTGAATGTCCGGCATGAGTTTTCAGAATATCAATATCTTTGAGCATGGAGACTTTGCCGATTTTTTCACCGGGGCGCCATGTCTGCTGATATTTCATCCGTTCCGAAGTGGAAAAAGCCAGAAGATTTCCGTATTGCACCAGCAGCACAACGGGCATGAATTTGCTGGCGCGGTTGAATGCGCGGGTCAGGTCGGCAATATCGCTTCGGGCAGGCTGCTTATTATCGTTCAATCTTACGGCAAAGACCATCAACCCATTATAATTATTATTAATTTTGTTTTCAGCCTCTTCCAAAGAAAGAGGCGTCTGAAGCTTATCAAACACCGTATCATCTACTAATCCCAGAAAATAAGTTTCCGTAACATCGGAAAAAATATCCTTTGCTTTGAAGTATTCTTTCAGAACATCTTTCAAATCTAAAGAAATCGCTGTGTTGCTGTTCAGACTGATATTCAGACCGCGGAATAAATCAGTTCCGGCTTTAAAGAGATTTTGGTCAAGAAATACGGACAGATTCATATTTTCTCCGATTCATCGCTGACCACAACCCAGGTAATCAGATCAAAATTTTCCGGTTGAAATTTTTCTTCCATCCGGATTTCTTCGGGCGTCTTTTTAAGGCTTATACCGTTTTCAAATAAACTCTGAATCCCATTTATTGCCTTTTCCGGTACCTGACCTGCTATCCAGTCTTTAATCCTCTTGCTCATCAAATTCAAGGCATTTTCATCCCCTTTCTCGATTTCTTCGGGAACACACCGGTTCCGGTGTTTGTGTTTTCTGAGAATACTCAGTATTTCCTGCGTATTGTTATACATGGAAAACCCTTTTGTATGAGAATACAGAAGAAACAGCTCCCTGTAAACATAATTGTCCGCCCTTTCCGGCTTTTTCGGATAGCCCAGCAAAGCAATGATACCGTCCGGCAATTCCGGATATTTTTCATCGGGAACCGCCTTGAACCCGGTAAAAATGCCATTGGGCATTTTTTCGAACTGCTCTCTGTGTTTCTGAAAAAATTCGAATAGTTCCTGCCGAAACTGTTCCAATGACAGATCATTCAGTCCCAGGGTGTCATCGCTTGTCTCGATATCATCCCAGGTGATCTGCAACTGTTGCAGCATTTTTTCCGCCTGTCTGCTCAGAATAGGATTATCCTTTACCATTTTTTCCATTTCAGGCGTCATTTTTTCATCAATTTCTGCTCCGGCTATGCTCATCAATGCCATGCGGTTTTCAACTCTGTTTTTCAGCCTGAGATAGTCCTCATAGTCTTTGCCGGGCCAGAAATTGATTCCCATAATGCTTTTATTAGGAGACCCAAGACGGTCAATCCGTCCCATCCGCTGAATAATTCTGACAGGATTCCAATGAATATCATAATTGATGACACAGTCGCAGTCCTGCAAATTCTGCCCTTCACTCAGACAATCTGTTGCAATCAGGATGTCAAGGGGATTTTCAAGTTTTTTAAAGGTTTCAGGGTCATAGTGTCTTATGACAGCTTTCCATTCATCAAAGGTTTCAGGGAGTCGAAACGCATCCTTTTGTTTTTCTCTGCATTCCTCATAAATATGACACCAGTCTTTTTCTTTGAACAATTTGGTATAAGGCGCAAAGCGGTCCAGAATATCGTAAAAATGACTGCCGCCCTCATCAGTCTCGCAGGATGAGCCTGAAATATATGCAATTTTTTTATAGCCTTTTTTTCTCAGCGAGTTGAAGAGATACTGAGCCGTATCTTTGAAAACCGTAAAAATCAGGATTTTCTGATTCTCACGGGAAATTCTTTTCTTTTCAATATGCTCAACAAGCTTATCTAATTTGTTATCTGTTTTTTTGCCGTCAGCAACTTCCTTTTCATAAAGATCGAGATTGTTTTTCAATGCCTTCAGTTTTGCGATATCTGCTTCAAGATGCACTTTGAAATTTTCAATATCGCTGATAGCCGATAATCTGACAGGATTTTTTTTGCCGAGCGTCAGTTCCCGGTTTTGCTTTGTCTCATTATCAGTATCCGAACCCGAAAGTCCGTATTCGGAGGCTGTTTCCTCCAGCCCTTCGGCGAATTCCTCATCGTCAATATCTGCGTCAAGAGCGGCGTCGTTGTTACGGGAATTCATAAAGGAATTGACTTTATCCAATGCGTTCTCATGATGGTTCAAAATCGTTCCGACCGTGTTTTTAAAGGAAAACCAGCCGGATTCGAGACGCTTCATCAAGAGGATGAACATCATTTTGACTAAAAACTTTTCCCTCTGCTGCGAGTCAAAAAGAATACTTACGGCTTTTTTCCCTTTTATATATTCAGACGGACGATACGCGGTCAGATTTACTTTCATGGCATTGAAAATATCGTCAAACGATTTGAATTCACCGATGTTTTCAGGATTGACATATTCATTTGCCGGCGTTTCTTTTTCGGGAAAAAACAACTCGCCGAATTCATTTTCGATCATTTTACGGGTCCGGGCAACAATCAGCGCATCGCTCAGATCAAAGAATTTTTGCGGCAATATCTGAATAAAATCCTTTATGTTCCGCTCTGATGACTCCTGCCATTTTTTAAAGTCTTTCTGTGCAGCAGAAAATAGGCTCCGCAGACTCGGAATCTCTGCCTCACTGTCTTTGAATCCCTCATCATGACCTTTTTTGATGAGCTTGAACTGATTGCGGATATCTGTCAGCCGGTTGTTGATGGGCGTTGCCGAAAGCTGCAATACTTTGACATCTTTATTTTTTTGCAGAATATTTTCAACAAGAAATTTATACCGTGAAGATTTGTCATTTCGGAAATTATGACTCTCGTCAATGACGATCAGCAGTTTGGGATTGCCCTGAAAAAACGCTTTTATGCCAAAGCCGTCCTGATGATTTTCCAGCCGGTTATCCTGTAAATCCGTGTGAAAGCGGATCACATATTTCAGGCGGTCGTCTTCGAATTTCGACCGATGTCCTTCTATGTATTGACGCCAGTTATTTTCCAATTTTTTCGGGCAGAATATCAGAACCTTATATCCTTTCAATTCGAAATACTTCATTACCGCGAGCGCAGACCATGTTTTGCCCAGACCCACGGCATCGGCAAGAATCGCGCCGTTTTCTTTCTGAAGCATCCTGATGAGACTGATAACGCCCTTTTGCTGAAAAGAATAAAGCGTTTTATAGATGACTGTATCTTCGAGATAAGCGATTTCCCTTCTGAATTCAGCGTCAAGGGCAAAGGAGAGCAAATCTTCTTTGAACAGTTCATACAAAATCTTGTAATAAATATCTTCGGGACGATATTCTTTGAATAAATTCTGAATAAGGCTGATGAGATATTCTTTGCAGTCGGTCTTTTTTTTATCGGACAGAAGAATTTTGTCTGAGGCGTATCCTCCTGCCCATAATTGCTGAAACCATTTTGTCAGTTCTCTGTAATCATTGCTGTTTCCGGTTTCGGCAATGTTCAGTTCGATATTTGCCGAGGCTTTCAGCCCTAAACCTGCATCAGTCAGATTTGAACTCCCGACAATATAAAAATGTTTTCTCGGATCAGGGTCTCTGTAAACGTAGGCTTTCGCATGGCAGAAATATCTTTGAACTGTCCTGATTTTAACCTTTTCCTGCGCTAAAAACTGCACGGCTTTTTTCGCGTAAAGGTTCAGATTCAGGGCATGATTGATAGATAAACTGTCGCCGAGCAGATCAATGATTTTGTTCTCGGTATAGTCATCCTTGAGCAGTTCACCCAGCACCATGCGGAAGGATTCTGCCTGATTCGCTTCATCATAGAGCCTTGCCAGCGCGTTCACAGAGAAATAGCCGGTGACAATATCCATTTTGCCGGTTCCCGCGTAATCTGTCAGAAGTGTGACGACTTTAACATACTTATGTTCCTCTGTAGTTGTTCTATTATCAAGAAGCATTCGATATTTCCTTCGATATTTCATCTATTTACAGGTTATTATCTATCCTCTCCCGAAAAATTCGGCTGCTTCAAGAGGAATTGTTTCTGTCTGTCTGCCCCGATGTTCAAGTTATTTTTATTCCCGTAGTCATAATCTCGGTAATAAACGGATTTTCATTATCATTTCTGAAGTCTTTTTCATCAAAGGCAAGCGGCTGAATATCAATGCCGTACTGTAAGGATTTATCTAACAAAAACGCAATTGCCTGAGTTCTGTCCATATTTGAAAAAGAATCAGAGAAAACAGCAATATCAACATCACTATCGCTTTTCCAGTTTCCTCTGGCATAAGAACCGAATAAAATTGCCGAAACAATATTAATTTCTTTTGAAAGTTTTCCTATATAATCGTGTAAAGCTTTCTCTATATTATCAGGGAGTTCAGCCATTGATAAACCTCTTCTGTCTGTTTCAGATATTGCCGGGCTTTATTTTTATCAAGCACTGTGGAAAGCCTGCTTTTGTATTCAGGATAGCGGTTTTGAATGTAATGAGCTGTTAAGAGATTTAAAAAATTCAAAGTTTCCTGAGAAGCTTTCAAACCTGATTTTTGGAAAATAAAAGCTAAGTTATGAGTCTTTGGCGGCTCTTGACCGGATATATGGATATATAAAGCTTTTATAATTTTTTCAATTGCTTGTTGACACATAAATACAACATAAAGATACCTTCCCGAAAAAAACATTGCCCTTGCAGTTTCAAGGTCATAGTCTGAAATATCAAGCCAGTATTCAACTTTTTCTTGTTTATCCATTGGTTACAACAAACCATACAATCAGATCAAAGTTTCCATTTACAGTAATTGTTTTCATAAGTGATACTTCTGTCCATAAAAAGAGATTCATGGATGAATTTAATTCTGAATGATCAATATATCAGATAATTCCGTGTTTGTTCGTAGTACCGCATTCAGGCAGTTCCTCTGAAATCAGCCAATGCAAAAGCAGTCCGCCTGAAAGCGGTACTACGAACTTTTGGGTAATTCCCTTATTTCATTTCCTCACAGGCAAGGTCTTTGCCGTCACAGTCCTGATCTATGTTATCCCCGCAGACCTCGGCCGCGCCCGGACGGATACTGTAGTTATAGTCGTTGCAGTCTCCCTGATTTTCCGTGTAGCCGTCGCGGTCATAGTCTATATCTCCGGCAGAACTGCACACAGTATCGGTGCCGTCGCAATTCTGATCCTTGCCGTCCCCGCAGATTTCAGCCGCTCCCGGATGAATCCCGGCATCATTGTCGTTACAGTCGCCCTCTGCCAGAGAATATCCGTCGTCATCCCGATCCGTGTCCGCAGAGCATTCCGTATCTTTGCCGTCGCAGTCCTGATCTATGTTATCCCCGCAGACTTCCTCTGC
>DYRK01000023.1:16583-22599 GCA_020718785.1 Desulfatirhabdium butyrativorans
CAGTCCTGATCGGTTCCGTCCCCGCAGATTTCAAAGGCTCCGAGATATACAGCGGCATCATTGTCATTACAATCCCCGGTGCTTTCCGAATACCCGTCGCCGTCATTATCCGTATCTTCCGAAGGACAGTCAGAGTCTTTGCCGTCGCAATCCTGATCTGTCCCGTCCCCGCAGATATCAAAGCTGCCCGGATAGATACGGGGATCATTGTCATTGCAATCCCCCTGACGCTCGGTATAACCGTCTCTGTCTCTGTCAGGTTCACATACAGCGTCTTGTCCGTTGCAATCCTGATCTGTCCCGTCTCCGCAGATATCCAATACTATCGGATGAACAGCAGGATTCTTGTCATTGCAGTCGCCCTGATATCCTGTGTATCCGTCTCCGTCATTATCTGTTGCCATGGGATCGCACTTCACCGTGTCGCCGTCGCAATCCTGATCAATTCCGTCGTCACAGATATCTATTGCCCAGGGATGAATATTGGCAGAAGTATCGTCACAGTCGCCCTCGGCTTTTGTGTAGCCGTCTCCGTCCGCGTCATTATCTTCTTCTACGACACACCGGAGGTCTTTGCCGTCGCAATTCTGATCAATGCCGTCTCCGCAGATTTCTTTTATACCCGGGCTGAGTGCCGCATCAATGTCATTGCAGTCGCCCTGATTTTCGCTGTAACCGTCTCTGTCATTGTCCACATCTCTGGGATTGCAGGCAGGATCATAACCGTCACAATCCTGATCTATACTGTCCCCGCAGATTTCATACGCGCCGGGATAAACCGAAGAATTGAACTCATTGCAGTCTCCCTGAACACCCGTGAAACCGTCATTGTCCGTATCTTCCGGAGTACAGGCAAGGTCTGCGCCGCTACAGTCCTGATCAATGCCGTCTTCGCAGAAATCCGTTCCTCCCGGATGGACAGCGGCATTGTGATCGTCGCAGTCTCTCTGCCCTACTGTATAGCCGTCTCCGTCCGCATCGGTATAGTTTCCGGCTTCCCGAAGTATCGGAGTCAGGGCGATTTTTTCCAGTTCGTTCCTTATTTCCCCAAGAGCGGCTATTTCTTCGGATACGCTTTTATCCAGCAATGTTTTCTGAGTCTGCAAAGCAGCTTCAAGCCTTGCGATCTCTCCGGAATATTCTCCGCCCTGATTGTATTTTCTGAGCAGAGCCTGAATCGTATCATACAGATCCGAATATCCCACAGCTTTCTCCGATGCCCAGAAGCGTTTATTGCCGTAAGCCTCTCCTGACAATTGATTGACTATCTGATCCGTAACTTCTTTGCTGAAGTAGTAATTATACCTTTGGAATGAACTGTCAACAGCCCAGAGCAGATTGTCGGTCACATATTTCACATTGCCGGTTTTCAGATTTGCTACAGCCTGAGACAGCAGAACAATATTTTCCTGCGGAAGCTCATGTCCCACAATAGTCTTTTCTTCCGCCAACTTCAGCAGACCGTCCTGAGCCGAACCGAATGCTTTGAGAAGAGAGACATTTGCGAGTTTTCCGGCTTCGCGGATATCTGCCAGAAAGTTTCCGTCAGAATTGGCAGAGGAGACAACCGAGGCATAGAGTTTGTTTACTTCCTGAATCTGAGCATATTTTTCTGCGGCAACCGCGGCTGTCGCATCAATTTCATCCAGCAGGGGCTTGGAATCGTAAGCGGCTGTCGAAAATGCGCTTTTATTCACAGCATCTCTCACCCGTTTGGTCTGACGGGTGAAATCCAATGCAAGCACGGGTTTCTGATCCAATGCCATTGCCATTGCCCCGTAGAATCGGATATTGAATGTGAAAACATTCCGATTGAAGGTATCGGGCGTATCATACTGGGAATGGTAAAGCTTATGATAAAAGGGATACACATCCCCGGTTTCCGGATCCTGCATGAAGCCGTTGACCAATGCCGGAATACCTGCGGCTGTGTATGCCCAGTCGCCTGACCATGCGGACTGGGGAACGCCGTCTGACACAAAGCCGGCAGGAAAGCAATTTTCAGGCTGAGGCGCGGAAGTTTGGAATTCTCTGATAAAGCTGTAGAGTTCAGGCGTCGAAGCAGTGTATGTCTTTTCGGAGAACTGGTATGCCGGCAGTTCGGAATTGATATATGCCACGGCTTTTCCCCGCCATTCGGGATGCAGACTGTAGAGTTGATTCCATGTTCCTATAGACCAGTTATAGAAGGAGTCAATCGCGCCCCATTCTTCCGCGCCATGCAGGATGAAAACCAGAGTTCTTTCGGGTTTATACCCGGAATCAATCATCGCTTTTGCCATGGACAGAACCAAGCCTGCGCCGCAACTGTCGTCCTGAAAGCCGTGGAAATGCTGATCGTAATGCGCGCCGACAATCACCATCTCATCCGAATCTCTTCCCGGTATTTTTCCGACAATATTATGACTGGTTCCGTTAGGCTCGATCTCGTTATCTGCTTTCAGACGGACTGTCACGGTAATTCCTCTGTTGAGCAATCCCTTTAAGTATTCCGCGTCATTGACACTGATATTGAGAGATGCTATGCCTGATGCCACATCCAGATTTTGGGTATTCAGAGCATCTTTGCCGATCTGGGCAAATCCGCCCGTGCAACTGCTGATGATGGCGGCGGCTCCGTGCAGATGCGCCTCCCGCGTGGGATAGCTTATCCACCAGTCGGACCGCATATCAATATCTGCGAGTACAATTTTATCTTTGACATCTTTGCCCGTATAGTCATTACGAGTTCCCTTGCCCACATAAACGAGTTCGGCAGTAATTCCTTCGGGTGATGTTCCTTCCGCAGGATACGAATAGGGCTTTATGACTCGTGACTGCCCTGCTGGAGAGACAACAGTCAGTTCCGCACTGTTGAACTGCCATTTGGCAGCCCTGAATGACTCTTTCCGAACATCCGACAGCCCGATATCTCCCATTTTCCGAGCAAGAAAATCGGCAGCCGAATGTTCCGCATCACTGCCGGAATTTCTGCCCCCCAGTTCCGGATGATTGACCATTCCGCTCAGGGCAAGGGCAATTCCATATCCGTAATCCGTATCTATCTTCCTGATATAATCGTTTAACGCCGTGTTTGAACGGGTTCTCAGATTCAATGCAAAGGTATCTTTAACCGAAGTCTGTCCTGCCCACACCGGATAATAGATCATCTTGAGTTGTGCAGACCCGTCTCGGATCACCTTAAATGTCCATGTTTCTTTGCCGCCGCATTCGGATGTATCGCAATCTGCGGTATAGAAATTGCCTGTTTTCGATATGACTCCGCTTCCGGCTGCGGTGATTTCCCACGCGTAGCCTTGAGAAGGAAAACTGGACAGCACCACGGCTATAGCAGTACCGGTTTCCAGAACAACGGTTCTGCCGTTGTCGGCTTCGGTGAAGGTATTTTCCGCGACTTCGGGATTGGGACAGACAGGGTCTTTAGTATCACAGTTCTGATCCACTCCGTCACCGCATTTGTCTTCGGCTCCGGGGTGAATAGCGGCATTGCTGTCATTGCAGTCGCCGGAATCGGCGGTATAGCCGTCGTCATCTTTGTCATTATCCGGGTTGGAAACCGGAAGGTCTTTGCCGTCACAATCCTGATCTATGCCGTCACCGGCGATTTCGGAAGCATTGGGATGGATTAAGGGATTGTTGTCGTTACAGTCCCCCTGACTCGTAGTGTAACCGTCACCGTCTCTGTCTGATACTACAGTGATTTTATCTCCGCCGTCGCAGTTCTGATCTATGCCGTCATTGGGAAATTCCTCGGCTCCCGGATAAATACTGCCGTCGTCATCGTTGCAGTCGCCCTGAGCTTCTGTATATCCGTCCCCGTCATTGTCTATAGTGTTCTGACAGGGAATATCGGTTCCGTTGCAGTTCTGGTCAATGCCGTCTCCGCAGATTTCAGCTATTCCGGGATGAATCGCTGAATTGCTGTCGTTACAGTCGCCCTGATATTCCGTGTAGCCGTCGCCGTCATCGTCTTTGGCTTTGGTATCCGAACCCGGATAAACCGTCACGGGAACGGTTTTCGAATAAGTATCACTGTCTTTTATGGTAACGGAAGTATTTCCTTCCCTCACAGCCATTACATAAACCGTATCTTCTCTCAATATCGCAGTTGCCACAGAAGGATCGGCAGAAACAGCACTGTTATACGGATATCTGCCTCCGCCCACGATAATTTTGCCGACTTCGCCCGGAGAAAGATGCAGTGAAGTCATATTGATTCTCAGTTCGGGTCTGTCCTCGCTCTCGACGATATCATCGCTTCCGCAGCCGGCGCAGAAAAATATCATCATTCCCGCAATTCCTACATATCGCAACAGAATTCCGATTTGCTTCTTCATAAAATTGACTCCTTTGGCAGGGTGGGTGAAACCCACCCTTGCAGATTGGTTGAACAGCAAAGGCGGGTTTTACCCGCCCTGCAAAATTTTATTTCTCGATTCCCACAACGATATCCTGCCCGGCTGTGTCTGTCTTGCCGGCTTCGGTAGTCACGGTCAGCGTGACCGTATATGTACCCGGTTCATTGAATGCCATCACCGCAGTTGATCTTGCAGCAGACTGTCCGTCGGAACATGACCATGAATAACTTGCAATACGTCCTTTGAGACAATAAGAACCGGATGCGTCGAGATTTACCACCAAAGGAGCCTTGCCTGAAGACGGTTCTGCTTTAAAAGAGGCGACAGGAATACTAAGGTCTCTGCAATCCGATTCGTCTTTTATCCCGTCACAGTTGTTGTCAATGCCGTCGTCACACAGTTCTGTGGCTCCCGGGTAGATATCCCTGTTATAATCATTGCAGTCGCCGTCCCGCTCGGTACGTCCGTCGCCGTCGTTATCTTTGAAGTCACTCAGATAAACATTTATCTTTTCCTGAGAAGCAGTGACGAGCGGGTACAGATCGTACAGATCAATATTTGCACATTCCGAAACTCCGCCTTCACAGACAACAGTCTCAAAACTTCCGACAGGTACGGACCCGCTGATCAGGGTTCCGGCACATCCCTCCTGAACCGAGGAAATATTTCCCGCTATTTCGGCAATGGCACAGGAAAGAATCTGGATAATATCTCCCACAGCAGTCAGGGCATTGCCCATGCCGCCCTGTGCCGAAACCTGAGTCACCGAGTAAAAACCGTTCGGATTGATTTCAGACAGACGAGCCGTATCTGTCGGCACATCAAAATAGGAATTTATCAAACCCTCCGGCGATTTTGACAGGATATCTGCTTTTTTTGTGATAAAATTATAAGAAAAACCGAATACCCAGCCCTCGACCACCAAGTATTTCGGGAGATAACCGTATGTCGAAAGACGATTTTGTTCCAATTGATAGAAAACGGTGTTTCCCGAAGGCGAGACATATCCGCCGCCGTTGACGACAACAATGCTTCCGTTATTCTTGGCTGCTGTGACTGCAATTCTTTCATTTTTCTCATTTCTGGCCGCATATCCCAGTTGTGTGTCACTGCCTCCGACAATTTCGGCAATGCAGACCGCATCCGAACCGTCGCAGTCCTGATCTATGCCGTCTCCGCAGACTTCGTCGGCTCCGGGATAGACAGTTCTGTCATGGTCGTTGCAGTCTCCGGTGTTTTCCGTGTAGTAATCCCCGTCATTGTCCAGGGCATCATTCGGGTCACAATCGCTGCCGTTGCAGTCCTGATCTATGCCGTCTCCGCAGATTTCAAGAGCGTTGGGATGAATCGAGGCGGCGGCATCATTGCAGTCGCCCTGATTTTCCGTGTAGCGGTCCCCGTCATCGTCAATATCATTGGGATTTTTGGAACAGATAAGGTCTGCGCCGCTGCAATCCTGATCTATGCCGTCATCACATATCTCCTGAGCCTTCGGATAAATTGATGAGTCATTGTCATTGCAGTCGCCCTGCTTCTCCGTAAAGCCGTCTTTATCGTCATCCCTTTTGTCAGGATCACAGTCAAGGTCAGAGCCGTCGCAATTCTGATCTATGCTGTCTCCGCAGACTTCAACGGCATTCGGATGGATATGGGCATTG
>DYRK01000376.1 GCA_020718785.1 Desulfatirhabdium butyrativorans
CTTCATATCACTTTTGCTTTTTCTCTGAGCAGTTTTACTAATATAGCTGCTTTCTGTTCCGGAGTCTCTCCTTCTATCATAATTCCGGCTTTTCTGGGAATCGGAAACGAAAGGCGTAAAATTTTTGCTTTTGCACAGGCTTTTCCGACCTCCGCGGGAGAAATACCGATATCTGCCAGGGTTTTTTTTGCCAGCGGCTTTTTCTTTGCTTTCATAATATTCGGCATAGAGGCATATCGCGGTTCGTTCAGCCCTTTCTGGGTGGTAAACAAAACCGGCAGATCCGCCTCAATCACCGCGGTACCGCCGGTAACAGTCTGTTCGCAGAGGATTTTTCCGCCGCTGATTTCCTGTTTGACGACCATAGCAATCTGAGGAATGCCGAGAAATTCGGCAACAGCGGAAGGAACCTGATAATTTTCATCCGAGACTGACCGCTGTCCCGCGATAATCAGATCGAAATGGATAGTTCTGATCGCCGCGGCAAGGATGCGGGCTGTTGACAGCGCGTCGCTTTCCTCACATGCCGGATCGTCAATCAGCAGCCCCTCATCCGCACCCATAGCCAGCGCGCTTCGGATCGCAGCGACAGTCCGCTCTGTTCCGGCTGAACACACTGTGATCTTTCCGCTCCCCTGTTTTTCTTTGATCCTGAGAGCTTCCTCCACCGCGAATTCATCATAAGGATTGATAATCCACTTTACATTTTTCGTTTCGATACGCGTCTGATCTTCGGCAATCTCGATCATCGTCTCGGTATCGGGAACCTGCTTGAGCAAAACAAGAATGTCCAATCATCGTCTCCTTTCTCGATATCGGGTTAAAAAAATCTGAATAAAGAATATCGAATCCTGCTCCGCTGTCAAGGGTAAATTGATTGCAGACTCCCAAAATACTGCACTTACCCCATTGACTTTTCTTTATGCTTTATGCAAGGAATAAAATAAGGGTGAAGTATGGGTACTGCTTTCTTTTTCTCGTTCCCAAGCCCCGGCTTGGGAACGCACCTGCCGGGGAGGTTCCCCGGCTTCCCGTGACGGGAGACGGACCGAAGCCGGGGCTTCGGGAGCAGATGCGTTCCCAAGCCGGGGCTTGGGAACGAGGAAATCCTGAGCCGCAACTTTAAGTCAGGATTGACAATCTCTTATCAATTAAAAGATATTTCGGAACAGGCATTTCTGCCTGTTCATGACAGAGGTCAGACAGAAATGTCTGACCCACCGACATTGGTGTAATAGTAAGGGCGAATAATTATTCGCCCCTTCGGAGTGTGTCCGCTATGACCCTGACTTATCAGGAACTGGAACAAAAGCTCAGAGAATCAGAGAACGAACTGCTTGAATACCGGCGGATGAAAGATGTCTGGCAGACTGCGGAAAATTCATACCGCAGTCTGTTTGAAAATACGGGAACCGCCATGGTGACCTTCGGAGATGATGCCCTTATTCTGAAATGCAATGACGAATTTGTAAAATTAAGCGGGTATTCCAAAGAAGAAACCGAAGGGAAGCTTACATGGCACCGGTTTGTGCATCTGACAGACATCGCCAGAATGAACGATTTTCATCGGAGACGATCCGAAGGCAAGCCCGCGCCGACTCATTATGAACTCAGGCTCGTAACAAAGAACGGGGAAATAAAACATATCCGCAATACAGTCGCAATGATTCCCAATACCCGCCAGCGCATCCTGTCCCTGATAGACATTACCGAACTCAAGCAGATTCAGGAATCGCTGACTAAAGAACGCGATCTGAACAAAGCCTTTATTCAGAATTCCCCGGTTTTCTTTGTGGCTATGTCCGCGGACAGAAAAATTCTGATGATGAACGAAACCATGCTGCGCGAACTGGGTTATACCCCGGACGAAGTGGTCGGCAAAAACTATATAGAAAAAATTGTTCCGGAATCCGACAAAAAGAAAGTGGAAAGAGTTCTCAACGGTCTTTTGCTGCCCCGCGAGAAAAAAAGAACCACATTCAGCGAAAATCATGTGCTTACAAAAGACGGCCGCGAACTCTTGGTCGAGTGGCATGGAAATCCCATATATGACGGTAACGGAAACGCTGATTATTTTTTCGGCGTGGGAATCAACATCACGGACAGAAAGCGTTCACAGGAAGCATTGCGTGAAAGTGAGGAAAAATACAGAATTCTCTACGAAGAATCAAAAAGATCACAGGAGGTTTACCGCTCTCTCCTGAATTCATCCGCGGACGCTATTGTCATTTATGATCTTGAAGGGCTGACAAAATATATCAATCCCTCGTTTACGGAAATATTCGGCTGGACACTCGAAGAGGTGAAAGGACAGCGGATTCCTTTTTTGCCGGACAGCGAGCGTGAATCCACCATGGCGATTATCACGGACCTGATCAGATTCGGCCGTCCCTGTCACGGCTTTGAAACCCGGCGGTTTACCAAAAGCGGAGATTTCAGACAGGTCAGCATCAGTGCGTCGCGGTATCACGACCATGAAGGAAAGCCCGCGGGGATACTTGTAATTCTCAGGAATATCACCGCGAGGAAGAAAGCCGAAGCATCGCTTCGCGCCCTGAATGAAGAACTCGAACAGCGCGTGGCCGAACGGACCGCAAGCCTTGAAAATCTCAACCGGGAACTGGAAGAAGCTATCCGTCAGGCGCAGCAGTCAGCCAAAGCCGCGGAAGCTGCCAATCTTTCCAAAAGTGAATTTCTTGCCAACATGAGCCATGAAATCCGTACCCCGATGAACGGCATCATCGGCGCGTGCGATCTGGCAATGAGTACGGACCCTCCCCGCAAGCTGCGTGAATATCTGAATATTATCAGGGCATCTGCAAGGTCGCTGCTGGGGATTATCAACGATATTCTCGATTTTTCCAAAATCGAAGCCGGCAAATTGGATTTCGAGAAAATCCCGTTCTCTGTCGGAGCCGTGGTTGAGGAAGTCTGTGATATTTTCTTTGAAAAAATCATCCAGAGCGATATTGAACTGATTGTGGATATCTCCCCGGATATTCCCGATCAACTTACAGGAGACCCTTTCCGTCTCAGGCAGGTGCTGGTCAATCTGGTTTCCAATGCCTTCAAATTCACGGAAAAAGGCGAAATCTGCATTTCAGTCCGAGCCGGCGTCCCCAAGCTGGGGCTTGGGAACGAGGGGGAGCCGGGGCTTGGGAACGAGGGGGAGCCGGGGCTTGGGAACGAGGGGGAGCCGGGGCTTGAGAACGGGGGGACAGCCGAACTCATGTTCTGTGTCCGCGATACAGGCATCGGCATTGATCCGGATATTCAGGACACATTATTTGACGCATTCACACAGGCTGACGGGACAATTTCCAGAAAATACGGCGGCACCGGGCTGGGGCTGGCAATATGCAGGCGGATTATCCGCATGATGGGCGGCGATATCCGCGTGGAAAGTTCGCCCGGATCCGGCAGTGCATTTTATTTTACCTCCTGCTTTCAGCGTTCTTATATTTTTCCCTCTTGTTCCCAAGCCCCGGCTTGGGAACAGGAGGACGTTACCAAGCCGGGGCTTGTGAACGAGGGGAAAAAAGCCGCTGAATCGGAAGCCTCTGCCGCGCGGAGCGAACTGAAAAATCTCAAAGTCCTTGTGGTCGAGGATAATCCCACCGCGCAGACTGTGATCTGCCGTATTCTCGAATCCTTCGGATTTCGGACCGAGACAGCGAACTCTGCCGAACAGGGGCTGGCTCTGTATGAACAGACTTTGGGAAAAGAGCAGTTTGATCTGATTCTTATGGATATCCGGCTTCCCGGAGAAGACGGCATCAGTGCGGCTGAAAAAATCAAGAAAGACCCGCGCGTCAAAGCTCCGCCTGTTATCATCACAAGCGTTTACGGACGTGAGGATGATATGCGGAGAGCAAAAGCCGCGGGAATAGAAAGCTATCTGATAAAACCCGTGAAGCAGTCGGTACTTTTCAATACCGTGCTGGAAATATTCGGTTATGAAAGCGGCAGGAAACAGAAATCCCCTGTCGGGCTTATCTCTTCGGATGAGTTTTCGCATGTCCGCATCCTTCTTGCAGAAGACAATCTCACCAACCGGCGGGTCGCGACCGAGATTCTTGAACTGGCAGGTATTTCTGTTTACACAGCCGCCAACGGACTCGAAGCAACGGAGGCAGTCAGAAGAAGTGCTTATGACGCCATTCTCATGGATGTGCAGATGCCGGAAATGGACGGGATCGAAGCCACGAGAATCATAAGGGAATGGGAGCGGGGTGCTGGGGTCCGGGAACTGGGTGTTGGGGTTCAGGTACTGGGTGCTGAGGTCGGGGATCCTAACCTTCCTCTTACCCCGAACCCGGTACCCAGCACCCGGTACCCAGCACCCGGCACCCAGCACCCAGCACCCAGCACCCAGCACCCCATACCCATTATTGCCATGACCGCGCACGCCATGTCCGGAGACCGGGAAAAATGCCTTGAAGCCGGCATGGACGACTATATTTCCAAGCCCATTGACCGTAAGGAATTATTCTCGGTACTGAGGCGGAATATACGCGGGGTTCGGGGTGCGGGGTCAGGGGTTCGGGGTCAGGCAGGTCAGGCAGAAATGCCTGACCTGCCTGACCCGTCACCTTTCCCGGGTCTGAATGTCCGGGAGGGAACAGAAAGGCTCGGAGGGTCTCCGGAAGTGTATGCAGACATTCTCAGGGATTTTCTGAAAGACCGGGAAAATTTTGTTTCTGAAATCAAGCAGCTTGTTGAGAAAAAAGATTTTGAAGCCGCGGCAATGAAAGCCCATTCTCTGAAAGGTGCAGCCGGAAATGTTTCCGCGGTCACGCTCATGCACGCAGCGCAATCCCTTGAAACCGTGTGTCAGAACAGAGACGAAGATCGGATCGCGGCATTGCTTGTTCCTGTGAGCTATGCTATTGAAGAGGCAAAATCATCTTTCCGAAAAATATCGGAATGTTTTACTTATGAAAACTGTTCCGAAACTATTTTCCGAAAAGAGGGCTGTCTTCCGGGAGATATTTCGGAACAGTTTCAAAAACTCAAGAAAAATCTCCGGCATTCGGATCCTGTGGAATCGGAATCATGTCTCAAAGACATCATCGCTTTCATACCCGCGGGCTTCGAAGCAGAACTCAGTGAGATCGGACAGCTTATCTCGGATTACAATTTTGATGAAGCGGTCATCGCCCTGAACGACCTGCAGCAGAATCTGAAATTTTTTAACCGCTAATGGACGCTGATAAACGCCAATTAATCAGGAACTCATGTTACGCATTTACAGTAAAACAGCTTTCCAAGCTGTTTATTTGCGTCTATTTTAAGTTTTTGGCATTTTACAGTAAAACAGCTTTCCAAGCTGTTTATTCAAAAAAAACGATTTTAAAAACTGTCCGGCAGTGTGGGAAACAGCATAAATAAGGGTCTTATCATGTTCAAAAGCTTTCGTATCACATTGCTGCTGATTATACTGGTTTCGGCAAGCCTGCCGGCAATCTCATTTTCATCATTTCTGGTACGCAAAATTCAGACCGTCGCCACAGAGGATGCGCTCAAAGAGCTTGATCTGAAAGCAAAAAATATCTCCGACGCCCTGTCTGTCCGGTCGGATATGCTCACATCGCGTCTTCTGACGCTCGGGACAAACCGCGATATTGTGCTGGCAACCCGGAAAAACTTTATGGGATTCCGGCATTATCAGGAGGAACTGGCTGCGGATTATTTCCGTAAAATCATTTCAGACTATCCGATGGTGTCTTCTCTCTGGCTTGCAGATGCGGAATCCCATATTATGCTGGCAGTTCCGCAGGCTGCCGAAACTCTCCGTCTGCCGGATACGGTCATGAAAGCTCTGACAGAAATGACCGGATCCCCGAATAAAAGCGATATGGATTTCAGGGTAATCGAGTTCCGCGACAGGCACTTTGTTTCCTCTTGTTCCCAAGCCCCGGCTTGGGAACAAGAGGACGTTCCCAAGCCGGGGCTTGGGAACGAGGGGAA
>DYRK01001093.1 GCA_020718785.1 Desulfatirhabdium butyrativorans
GAGTGAGTGAGTGAGTGAGTGAGTGAGTGAGTGAGTGAGTGAGTGAGTGAGTGAAGCTGACTGATTTTTATGGTAAAGTCAAGAGTTTTTTTCATAAAAATTACATCCTGATTCTGTTTTTCTTAATCATTGCGGTTTTTGAGATATTGTTTCAAATCTCTGTAATAATTTTCATGATGACCTATTGTAATCAGTTCTATGTCATCTCTGACAAAACGGTAAGACAAGAGACAGAGTTGTCCGCGGAGCCTGAATTTGTAAACAAAAACACCTCTCAGGTCTCCTTT
This sequence comes from Desulfatirhabdium butyrativorans, assembly GCA_020718785.1. GTDB lineage: Bacteria > Desulfobacterota > Desulfobacteria > Desulfobacterales > DYRK01 > DYRK01. Next base: position 288 of record DYRK01001093.1, read on the forward strand.
TTTTTCTTCGCCGGTTAACGGATTTTCCATTATCCTTCTGATATGCCCGTCCAGTTCGGCTTTTTCCTGCCCCGAAAATTTTTTTACTTTCCGTTCAAATAAAGCAGATTGCAGAATCTTCATAGAGAATTATCCGAATTTGTATTCCGAATATTTACCCTGTTCCAGTTCTTCCATACCGATCAGAATTTCCCTGATCAGTTCGTATGTCAGATCGGGATTTTCCTCGGCGCATTTGCCGATTCTGATCCAATGTACGATCTGATCTTCTGCGGAACGGTTATCGGATTTGCCGTAAATTCCGGCTTCGCACATCAGATTTTCCGAAACTCTTACTGTTGCAGACATAAAATCTTTTCCTTTTCATAAAGTTGAGTCAGACGTACTGATTTTTATGGGAAAGTCAGGAGTTTTTTTTAAAAAAATCTGCGGCTGCTGCGGGACAGCCTGTGTTCCGGGACAGGATATTTGTCTGCGGGATGTTTTCCGATAAATTCTGCTTTGAAGTCTGCGGCATGATACACCTCCGGATAAATTAAAAAAACATCCGGACGGTGCCCCTGCCGCCCGTAATTCCTGTGACGGCGACGCGCCGTCACACTCTTTTCGGAAATACAGTAATTTCTTTGTATATAAAGATATACAAGCGTCCGAACAGCTTTGTCAAGTGTTTTTTTCACATCCGAATAAAAATTTTCAGGAACCGGAGTTTTTTCTGACCGTCCGTAATCCGTATCCTTTATTTCACGGTTCATGGCAGCCCGCAAGGGCAGAAACTCCCTCTTTTCAAAGTAAAATTGCCTTTCGGTCAGAACCTTATGATTTATATGAATATTTCATTTTCGTTGCAGGTTGGGGTGAGGCACGAACCCCGACATTTTAATTATCCAAAAATACAACAGGCACCGGACTGGCTGAACTGCAAGTTCGGCGATCCTTTTTCATGCAAATTCTTTTGCCCTGAAATTCCGCCTGTTGACCAGCATTGCC
>DYRK01000377.1 GCA_020718785.1 Desulfatirhabdium butyrativorans
AGCAAGAGATTTTCCATGCCTGTATAACGCGGAGAAAAATGAAACAGAATGAACTGTTTTGCCGAAGCCCGAGCAGCGAGAGTTCCTGCCTGCCATGCGGTGAGATGGCATTTTTCTGCGGCAATGTCTCTGTCTTTTTCAAGAAATGCGGCTTCGATAAATAAATAATCCGAATCCTTTGCAAATGCGATGATTTTTGCCGCATTGCTTTCATTGTATTTCACATCTGTTATATAGGTCACTTTCTGCCCCGGCGTGATAACAGCGATCTGACCTGCAAGGTCTTTGAGAATAAATTCCCGCCGTTCCTTTCCGGATTGTACCTCAAACACCGAATCCGGATTCTGATAATTAAAAAGGGACTGTTTGAATTCTTTCAGCCAGGGTCCGATCTCAAGTCCGAGCGAGTCAAGGCTGTTTCTGACGATATTGACATGAAAGCGTTCCTTGAGACTGAATCCGAGACAGGGGATATGGTGGTCAAGAATCACCGCGGAAACAGATAATGCAGGTTCTGTCAGGAGAATACCGTCAAAGGGCTGAGTTACAGCCTTTTCCGCGGGATGAAAGCGGTTCCGGCAGGGATATTTTCCGGTTATCACGCAGCCGGCATTCACCTCGGCAACGTGCAGAGTAAAACGGTTGGTGTAATTTCCCACAAGATTCCATGAATATCCGGCAAGTTTTCCCCCGACATTTTTCAGAAATCCTTCGGGACCGTATAAATAAAGGTCTTTTTCACGCCCCAGCATCAGCCGCAGAATTCTGTCAAACCCTGAAAAATGATCTATATGGGTATGGCTGACAAAGACATGGCTTATTTTGAGGATGTCCCCGGCTGAAAGAGAATAAATTTCTCCCAGATCAAAAAGCACGGCGCGCTTTTCAAACAGGAAAGGGATAAACACGCCGGGATCATCAGCCGGTCCGTTGACGAGTCTCGGATAAAAAGAAGGGCGCATTTCTCATTTCTCACTCCTCACTTCTCAGGCCTGATCCGGCAGATGTTTCAGCACTTGCCGGTTGATGCAGAAATATATTTCCTCATCAGAGCCGAAAATATCAACGACATCTTTGTTGTCAATAAGTTTTTCAATTACGAATGCCGTAACATAAAGACTGACAATATTCGGATGCTGTGTAAGATTCCGAAAAGGCGCTGTCTGATAGTCAACCTCAAATTCATCTATATGGTTCAACTTATCAAGACATTTCAGTATCTGTTCCTCAAGTCCGTTTTTATTCGTGGTTTCAACAAGATTGTTTTCGACAAGCTTCATGGCAATCGCATTGCTCAAAGGTTCAATACAATCTTTCACTCCTTTTATGGCCTGCCGCCGCGCCTGTTCTTTCGAAGATTCGATTTTTGAAAGAATTGTGGATTCGCGGGTGTGTAATCGAAATACCTTTGCCATGGGATATCCCCTTTTCAAATAAAAAATTAAATAATCCGTGCAAACCGTCTGTTATATTAATGGCAATGCTCCCCTGATTGCAAGGGAAATCTATGTTTCCGCAACGATAATCTGCAAGGTGCTTTTGCCGTTCCAGTGATTGCGGCGCAGCCGGAATGCCATTCGGTCAAAACGGTCCTTCAGCGGTCTGTCCTTGTCAATGTTGAACTGAATCGCGTTGACGGCTCTGCCGTTTCTGCCCTCAGCCTGCCTTAATATCATCCGCCGGTGATTTTCTCCCACAATTTTCGAAGATGAAACCATGATATTGCGCGCCATAAACAGCGGTTCCGGATTTCCTTCCCCGAAAGGTTCCAGCGACTTGAGTTCGTCCGCCAGTTCATCTGAAATTTCATCAAACCCGATTTCATAATCAATAGGAATTTCCCTTGAAAAATGCCGAAGACCCGTTGTCTGCCGGATCACATTTTCAAAATTTTTCCGAAACAGCGGAATATTGTCTGTTTTTATGGTCAGTCCCGCAGCCATGGCATGTCCCCCGAAAAATTCAAGGTCTTTTTCACAGGCAACAAGACCCGCATTGATATCTATCCCCGGAATGCTTCTGCCCGATCCTTTTCCCATGCCGTTTCCTGTTCCGATAAGAATAACCGGACGATAATATCGTTCCACGATTTTGGACGCGACAATGCCGAGGATTCCCTCATGCCATCCGGGATTGGAAAGCACCAGCGAATACTGCCGGAGCATATCCGGATGCTGCTTCATATATTCGAGGATTTCTTCAAAAATTTCTTTTTCAATACCCTGCCGCTGCTGATTCATAAGATTGAGAGTCCGGGCAGTCTGTCTGGCAGTCTCGATATCGTCTGCGGTCAGAAGGGAAAGCGCGGTTTCAGCATGTCCCACCCGGCCCGCCGCGTTCAGGCGTGGAGCCAATCTGAACGCTATGTCATCGCTGTCCGCGGGACTGTTCTCGCATATACCGCAGGCTTTGACCAGCGCACGGATACCGGTCCTTTCCCCGGAGTTTATCAGTTCAAGCCCTGTTTTCGACAATATCCGGTTCTCTGCGGTTAAAGGAACCACGTCCGCGACCGTTCCCAAGGCCACGAGATCGCAGAATTTTTTCAGGTTCGGTTCCTGCCGGTTCTGCCAGAAATTCATATCACGCAGATATTTCCGCAGACAGATCAGCAGGCAAAACACCACCCCGACCCCGGCAAGATTGTCGAATCCTGCTTTGCAATCTTCACGTTTCGGATTTACCACCGCGATGGCTTCGGGCATACTGCCGTCAATAGCGTGATGATCGGTGATAATCACATCTATGCCCGCGGCTTTTGCCAGATTGACCGCGTCGTGGCTTTTGGAACCGCAGTCCACGGTGATGATGAGACTGATTCCTTTTGCCGCGGCGTAATTCCGAATATGTCCGGTTTGCAGACTGTAGCCTTCTTTCACGCGATGTGGAATATAGCAGGACACATCCGCTCCGATATATGCCAGAAACTCGGACAGCACAGCCGAGGAGGTAATTCCGTCCACATCATAATCTCCGAAAATCAGAATCTTTTCCCTGCGGATCACCGCGGTATGAATCCGGCGCACTGCAATATCCATATCTTTTATGGCAAACGGCGGACGGATATCGGCAAGGGACGCGTTGAAAAAAACGAAAGCATCTTTTTCGGAAACAATATTGCGGTTTACAAGAACTGCTGCTGTGACAGGGCTGCAATTCAGGGCATCGCGGATATTTCTGACTGTCTGCATATCGGGCCGGAGAATTTTCCAGTTCTTATCCATCCATACACCTCCCTACAGATTCCAGAAATCGAATTTCACAAGGCTACTGGGAGGAGATAATATTTTTTCGTATATCTCCGACCGATAACGCAGTGAAATTTGATTTCTGGAAGTCTGTATATCTGATAAAGCTCATCCGGGCAACAGAATTTACATATCTTTTTTTGAATTTTTCTGTTGAAACCATGCCGAATATAATGTTATTTGTCTGGGGACTGGGGACTGGGGACTGGGTACTGGTTTCTGGGTACTGGTTTCTGGCAACCAGCTACCGGTACCCCGGCACCCAGTACCCAGCACCCAGAAACCAGCACCAAGGACCCAGCTTGAAAACTATAAAAAAATATTACCGGGTTGACCGGAAAGACATTCATTTTTTAAGATTCGTCTTCGAAGGCCATGACGGCATTGCCGGGGTGACAACGCTCGATTCCGCAGCCGGAATTGTGTCAGTATGGATCCCCCCGGGTTGCGAGGCAGATGCGGAAATGATTTTAGACGGTCTTAAAAAGGAAATGATGATGGAAAGCATTACAGGACCGAGAGACTTTTGATGAATGACAACAGCCTGAAAAATATGTATATCCACACTATCGGATGTCAGATGAACGTATATGATTCCGAGCGGATTGCCAGGGATATGAAAGCAGCAGGATATGATCTGACGCAGTCTGTCAGCGCCGCGGACCTGATTGTTCTCAACACCTGTGCCATCCGGGAAAAAGCAGAACAGAAAGTATTCAGTTTTCTGGGACGCCTTGCAGACCTGAAAAAAAAGAAACCGGAACTGATTATCGCTGTTGGCGGATGTGTGGCACAGCAGGAGGGCAGAAAGATTATCTCACGTATCCCTTATGTGGATGTGGTATTCGGGACATCTGCCATAGGACGGCTTCCGAATCTTGTCCGTCAGGCGAAATCCAGGCGTCGCCGTATTGTGGATGTCGAGTTGGCGGAAAAGATAGAAGAAGCCGAAAATACGGCAGAATATCCGGATGCCGTTACAGGCTTTGTGACCATCATGCAGGGCTGCGACAATTATTGCAGCTACTGCGTTGTTCCTTATGTCCGCGGCAGAGAAATGAGCAGGACACCTGAGAATATTATTGCCGAAATCCGGTCACTTGTCAGTATGGGACTGCGGGAAGTCACCCTGCTTGGACAGAATGTGAACAGCTACGGAAAAAAAGAAAAACTCTGTTCTTTTCCCGATCTGCTGGCGCGTATCAATGAAATCGAAGGAATCAGGCGGATCCGCTTCACAACATCCCATCCCAAAGACCTGTCGGATGAACTGATTCACGCGTTCAGAGATTTGGATAAATTATGCGGACATATCCATCTGCCGGTACAATCCGGATCAGATCACATATTAAAACTGATGAACCGGAAATATTCCGGGGAACAGTATCTTGAAAAAGTGGTCGGACTGCGTAAAATAAATCCTGAAATTGCGATTACCTCGGATATAATTGTCGGATTTCCCGGAGAGACAGAATCTGATTTCAACGACACGCTGAATCTGATCCGCCGCGTGGCTTATGACGGATTGTTTGCGTTCAAATATTCGGACCGCCCCAACGCGCCGGCAGCCTGTTTTCCGGACAAAGTCCCGGAAGAGAAAAAAAAGGAAAGATTGCAGACTGTGCTTGATGTTCAGGCTGTTTTTACCCTCGATAAAAACGAAGCGATGGTCGGAAAAACCGAAGAGATTTTAGTTGAGGGTCCGAGCAGAAAACAGCCGGACGTAAATGAGAATACAGAATCTGACAGCGAATTTCAATGGAGCGGACGCACCTCAGCCAATAAAATTGTAAATTTTTCCGAGGAAGGTCAGATTTTCTGTGACAGAAACTTTAAAGGCAGGATGATTCGTGTCAGAATTGACAGAGCTTTTCCCCATTCTCTCCGGGGAACGCCTGTTTACATCGAGCCTCCGGAGTGCAAACCGTCTTAAGCGAGCGGACTTAAAGACTTATAATTTTTTTGCGGCAGAACAGGCGTTTCTGCCTGTTCATGATAAGGTCAGACAGAAATGTCTGACCCGCCGAATCTTATACATCATAATGGTCGGTCGCTTATTGAAATCGGCCTTTTTGCCCCTTCAGGTCTGATAAGGAGAAAAATGTTATGCTGCATAAAGTAAACATAGCGGGAATGACTATGGACCCGTCATCCAATACGCCGATCATCATTTTAAAATCGGAAAGCAGTGAACAGACCATTCCGATATGGATCGGTCTGCTTGAAGCCACTGCCATTGCTTCGGCACTTCAGAATATCAAATTCGACCGTCCCATGACCCATGATCTGTTCAAAAATTTTACGGATATGTTGCAGATAACAGTATCGAAGGTTGAGGTCTGCGATTTGAAAAACAACACTTTTTATGCCAGAATATACTTCATCTCTCCGGAGAAGAATTTCAGCGTGGATGCCCGCCCGAGTGACGCTATTGCCCTTGCGCTGCGCTTTCAGGCTCCTATTTACGTGGATGACAAAGTGATAGAAAAATCCAAAACAGGAGATGAAGGCGAGCCATTGGACAAGAGTGAAGAAGGGAAAAAGTGGGCTGATTATCTGGAAAAACTTTCGCCTGATGATTTCGGAAAATACAAAGTATAAACGAAACGGTCTGCGACGATTTTAAGCAGGGTACTTTTACAGTAAAACGGCTTTGCAAGCCGTTTTTTTCTCGTTCCCAAGCCCCGGCTTGGGAACGCATCTGCGCCCGAAGCCCC
>DYRK01001094.1 GCA_020718785.1 Desulfatirhabdium butyrativorans
TATTACCGTCTGTTAGGGATTGAAAAGGAGAAAGAGAAATGACTTCGCCTGTTATAGCGTTTAAACAGGAATGCCAAGCAAATATTGCGAAAATGACAGAGGATGAAAAAGTGCAGAAATTGTCCCGTGAATGGATTTGTGAAAGCGCAAAATATAAATATTCATATAATTTATCATGGATGGGACGCCCGATTATTCAGTATCCGCAAGATATAATCGCCATGCAGGAAATCTTATGGCAGGTGAAGCCGGATTTGATTATCGAAACCGGCATCGCCCACGGCGGATCATTGATTTTTTCCGCTTCCATGCTTGAACTGATCGGCGGGGACGGTCAGGTTTTGGGCATTGACATTGACATTCGTGAACACAACCGGGCGGAAATCGAAAAACATCCAATGTTCAGGCGCATTACCATGGTTGAAGGTTCTTCTGTTGATGAAAATATTGCCGCACAAGTTTTTGATTTTGCAAAAAGAAAGAAGAATATTCTGGTCTGTCTCGATTCCTGCACACCCACGAGCATGTGCTGAAAGAATTGGAACTGTATTCGCCTCTGGTAACAAAAGACAGCTATCTCATAGTCTTTGATACCGTCATTGAAGACATGCCGGATGATTTTTTTCCGAATCATCCCTGGGGCAAAGGGAATAACCCGAAAACGGCGGTTTGGGAATTTTTGAAAAAAAATGATCGTTTCGTTATTGACAAAGATATTGAAAATAAACTGCTGATTACGGTTGCGCCGGAGGGGTATTTGCGGTGTGTAAGATAATAAGTACAGGGACAAAAGACGAACTGTAAGGATTCGTAAAATGATAAAAGTGAAAACAGAAGAATATATTGCTGAGGTAATGCCGGACGGTCATCTTTCTCTGCCTGAAAAAGTAGCGGAGCGATTTAACCTCAAACTTCACAGCAGGGTCAGGGTCATTATCAAAAAACCGGAAGAAAATTTTTCAGATAAAGCAAAACGGAAATCGCTTGGTATAAAAAAAGTTATTTCAGATATGGGACCTGAAGATTTAAATGAAGACGGTTTTTACAGATGCTTCAGCGTGGATACAAGTCGGAAGATGTTTATCTGATCAATAAATTTGGAGACAGAAGTATGGACACACAGACAATAGAGAAAGGTTTTGAACGGGTATGGCAGATGTTTCAGGAAACCGACAGAAAGTTTCAGGAGACTGACAGACAGATCAAAGAACTTTTCAAAGAAACCGACAGAAAGTTTCAGGAGACTGACAGACAGATCAAAGAAACCGACAGAA
>DYRK01000378.1 GCA_020718785.1 Desulfatirhabdium butyrativorans
AAGCCGTTTTGTGTCTGTTTCAGCAGAAGTATCTGAAAAATTGTCCGGTAGTGTGGTATCATCCTTCAAGCTTTATGAAATCCCTGCATCAGATGCCCATTTGATCTTGGGCTTCCGTTCAGATTCGGCACAGTCCCTCAGATACAATTTCATCAGGTGATGATAAGAAATCCCCGTATCTCTCTCAAGCTTTTCAAAATAAGACAGCGTTTCAATGTCCACATTAAGGCGCACCTGTCTTTCCAGACGATTCAGATAAGGATTTCGGACAGATTTTGAAAAATCATATTCTTTTTTCATATCAGAGACTCCCTGTATTGTTTATGCTCTTTTGCGACTGCTTTGCGGGCAGATATGATTCTGATGACATCATCATTTTCCCGATAAAAATGACAGACAATCAGCAGACGGGATTTTCTGCTCATTCCCAGCAGAATGAAACGATCCTCATTATCCGAATGATCAGGATCGTCAATCAGTCTTGCATATCCGTCATAAAAAACCGTTTCGGCTTCTTCAAAACTGATCCCGTGTTTCTGCTGATTGATCCGATTTTTGTTGTTATCCCATTCAAAACAAAGCTTATTCATACCTGATTATAATTCGTTCATCAGATGCAAGCCTTATTGAAATGAATCAAGATTGAAAGACGATGACGTATTGAAATATTTATCATCCTTCAATCCTTATGAAATCCTTGCATCCTGATTCCGAACCGCTATGATTCATACAGATTGAATACATCATCTGTGAACAGAAAAATCATGTTTTCAGTTTTTGTCTGAGCATAAATCAGACGGTCAAAAGGATCACGGCTTAACTTCTCATTATCAGAGAGAAACCATAGCAGCACATTCGTATCCGTAAGAATATTCATTCCATATATTCCTTCATATCATCCAACGGATCATTGAAATCCTCAGGCATTCTTATCTTTCCTTTAAGTATCCCCGCTTTTCTTTTTTTCGGCAATATTTTCTCCGGTATGATAATCAGACGGATTTCTCTTATCTTAAAAGGATATTCCTCTGTTAATCGGATAGTTTTCCTGTCAATAAATTCTGCATCTACCATATAGGCATTTTCCATGTTTTCCTCAAATCCGTTCCTCACGATCTGAAATGATATCTTCGCTGAGATTCAATAAGTCTGATTTATTACACCAAACAATCAGGCAACTATCGCTTCAAGTATAGCCATAACTTCCCGCATCAGTATCGGCGGAGCTTTCTCCATAAACTGAACAACTCTTGCTCTGAAATCAACTGATTTTATCTGATCAACCATAACCAACCCCCTAATACCGGCATCTTGCGGGATAAAGATATGAAAAGGAATATTCCTATCCGTTTTTGTTATCGGGCAAACCAGAGCAAGTCCGGTATACTGATTGAACAGTTTATTGCTGATCACGATGGCAGGTCTTCTTCCCGTCTGCTCATGTCCTGCCTGCGGGTCAAATGTGAGAATAACAAAATCTCCCTTATCCGGTATATACCTGGGCATTTACCAGACCTCTTTCCCCATCGGCTTTCCCCAGTCTGTTTCTTCGGGATGATAATCTTCCGGCATTCTGCTGACCAGTTCCCGGATATTGTATTTCGGATATTTTATGTTGACAGGTTCGATCACAATCCTTTCATTCACGATGTTCACTTCAACACTGTCACCTATATGCAAACCAAGATTGACAAAAAAATATTCGGGAAAGACAATACCCTGCTCATTACCCCATTCCTGTACTGTCGTAATCATTATACACCTCTCTGACAGACTTTTTCGATTAACAGCAAAAACATTTCTATCAGCCCCACATTTAAGCGAAAATTCGGATCCGCACAAGAAAATTCAGAATCAGAACTGGTCTGAACCGCTGATTCTCAGGATTATCGCTGATCTGCATGATTACAGAATCAGAGTAATCAGCATAATCAGCGGTTCATCCTTCAATCCTTATAAAATCCCTGCATCCTGATTCGCAATGCGTTTCACCCGCCCTGTTACTCACCTTTATAAACAGGCTTCCGCTTTTCACGAAATGCGGCAAGTCCTTCCAGCCGGTCTTTGGTAGGGATAGTAACCCAATAAGCATTGGATTCGATGGCAAGACCCGTATGCAAATCCGTTTCGAGTCCGTAGTTGATGGCGTATTTCACCTGCTCGATAGCTACAGGTCCGGTCTCACAGATCATGGCTGCCATTTTCCTGCATTCATCCAGCAGGTCTTTGGCTTCGCATATCTGATTGACCAGATTGATTCGCAGAGCTTCTTCGGCATCCACCCGGCGGCCCGTAAACATCAGTTCTTTTGCTTTTCCTTTGCCCACCAGTCTGGGCAGACGCTGGGTTCCGCCGGCTCCCGGAATAATTGCCAGACAGGTTTCCGTAAGACCCATTGAGGCATTTTTGGAAGCAATGCGGATATCGCCTGCCAGTGCAAGTTCAGTACCGCCGCCCAGCGCAATACCGTTGACAGCGGCAATGACCGGCTTGTTCAATTGCTCAATAGAAGTAAAAAGATTCCGTATGGTAAAGATATATTCCTTGACCTGAATCGGACTGAGACTTGCGCGTTCTTTCAGATCTGCTCCTGAACAAAATGCCTTTTCCCCCGTGCCCGTGATAATGACTACCCGGACATCGGTTCTGAATCTGAGCGATTCTATCTGATCCCTTATCGCATGAAGCAGGGCAAAATTCAAGGAATTCATCACCTCGGGACGGTTCAATGTAAGTGTTACTATACTGTCCTGTTCTTCTGTCAGAAGAATACTGTCGTTCATTCAAAGCCCCCTTTGAAAAGAGGTGCGGGGTCAGAGTTTCGAGGTAAGGGGTAGAAAAACCCCTGACCTCTTACCCCTGACCTCGAACCCCTTCTTACGCCGTCTGAATCTTGGCGTCTTCTTCTCTGCCTAATCTCTTGGTCGCATCTTCGCGCAGTTTGTATTTCTGAATCTTCCCGCTGGCAGTGGTGGGATATTCATTGACAAACATGAAAAAAGCCGGAACCTTATGGAACGCGATCTTATCCTTGCAAAAGGCTTTCATCTCTTCATCGGTGGCGGTTTCACCCGGTTTCAACTGGACGTAGGCAGCCACTTCTTCGCCGTATTTACGGCTGGGAACCCCTATGACCTGAACATCTTTGACCCTGGGATGGGTATAGAGGAATTCCTCGATTTCTCTGGGATAGACATTCTCTCCTCCGCGGATAATCATATCCTTTATTCTGCCGGTGATCTTGCAATAGCCGTTCTGATCCATAGTTGCCAAATCGCCGGTATGGAGCCACTTTTCTTTGTCAATGGCTTTTTCCGTAGCTTCGGGCATTTTGTAGTAGCCCTTCATGATATGATAACCCCGGGTGCAGAGTTCGCCCTGAACCCCGCGGGGAACCTCTTCATTGGTCGCCGGGTCAACGATTTTGACTTCCACATTCGGCAGAGCGCGTCCCACAGTGCCGACTCTCAGTTCAATCGAATCCGTGGGTCTGGTCTGGGTAATGACCGGAGAGGCTTCGGTCTGTCCGTAAGCAATGGTCATTTGATCTGCGCCCATTTTTTCTTTGGAAACGACCTGCTTCATGACTTCAATGGGACAGGGCGCACCGGCCATGATACCGGTTCGCAGCGTGGAAGTATTGTAGGATTTCTTCCTCATTTCTTCCAATTCGGCAATAAACATGGTAGGAACGCCGTGCAGAGCCGTGCATTTACATTTCTCTACGGTTTCAAGCACGACATCGGGTTTGAACGCGACCACAGGGGCCATTCCGGTAGCCGATACTACACAGGAAAGCGTTCCCAGCACACAGCCGAAGCAATGGAAGAAAGGAACCGGAATACAGAGGATATCTTTACACGACAGTTCCATACATCCGGCAATACTGACCGCATTGCCGATGATATTGGTATGGGTCAGCATCACGCCTTTGGGAAAGCCTGTAGTACCGGAAGTGTACTGCATATTGATGACTTCATCGGGCTTCATGGAATCCTGTCTGGCTTTCAGTTCCTGATCGGAAATCTTTTTTCCCATTGCTACCATATCATCCCAGTTGAACATGCCGGGATGTTTTTCTTTTCCGATAAACACGACATTTTTCAGCAGAGGCAGTTTGGCAGACTTGAGTTTTCCCGGTTCGCAGTCTTTCAGTTCCGGGCATACTGTGTAGATGACCTTGAGATATTCGTCCGCTTCACGCACGCCGCCGATCAAAAGCAGCGTGGTAGAATCGGATTGCTTCATCAGATATTCCAATTCGAAGCTGCGGTAACTCGTATTTACCGTGACCATCACCGCGCCCATTTTGCCGGTGCTGAACTGCGTATAAAGCCATTCCGGAACATTGTTTGCCCATATAGCGATATTCTCTCCTTTTTTCACACCGAGAGCCATGAAGCCTTTTGCCACGTTATTGCATACATCTCTGAATTGTCTGTAGTTCAGGTTAATTCCGCGGTCAGGATAGAGTGCTGCCTTGCTGTCCCCGAACTGATCTGCCACCAGATCAACCAATTGTCCCATCGTGACCTTGCCGACTTCAAACTGCGGTATCTGTCGCATAATTTTCCTCCGTAAGTTTATTATTGGTGTTTGAGAAAACGCTCAGACACTTGAATACTAACAGCCGATATAGCGTGAAATGACAATCCGCTGGACTTCGGACGTTCCCTCTCCTATGTCCAGGAGTTTCTGATCTCTGTAGAATCTCTCGACATTGTAGTCTTTGAACAGACCGTATCCGCCGTGAATCTGTACCGCATGGTTTGCGACTCTCCCCATGAGTTCCGAGCAGTAAAGCTTTCCCATAGCCGCTTCTCTCTCAAAGGGACGTTTTTTGTCTCTCAGCCAGCAGGCTTTGTACAGAAGATTTCTGCCGCATTCGATTTCCATGGCGCAGTCTGCCAATTTGAAAGCGATTGCCTGAAATTTGCTGATGGGCTGTCCGAACTGAACCCGCTCTTTGGCATATTTCAGACCCATTTCATAAGCTCCCTGCGCGCCGCCTAATCCCATGGCACCGATGGAAAGTCTGCCGCCGTCAAGGGTTTTGAGCATCTGATGAAAACCGTCCCCTTTTTTGCCGAGAATATTTTCAGCAGGGATTCTTACATCATCAAAATAGAGTTCTGCTGTATTTGATGAACGCCACATCATCTTGCCGTGCATGGGAACCGTTTTGAATCCTTTGGTTCCGTGTTCGACAATAAAGCAGGAATATTCGGGCTTTCCGTTGTCCCGAGTGCCGGTAATTGCCTGAACCGTGACGCCCAGAGACATTTCGCACGCGGCATTGGTAATGAATATTTTGGAGCCGTTGATGACCCATTCATTGCCGTCTTTTACCGCAGTAGTTTTACTTCCGCCTGCGTCGGAGCCTGCGGTCGGTTCGGTGAGACCGAATCCCCAGAGCGATTCTCCGGTGCAGAGTTTGGGAAGGTATTTCTTCTTCTGCTCTTCGGTTCCGAAATAATAAAGAGGTCCGATTCCGAGAGAATTGCCTGCTGCAACGGTTGCAGCCTGAGAACCGTCCACTCTTGCGACCTCTTCTACGGCAATGATGTAGGAGAGATAATCCAGTCCCTGTCCTTCATATTGTTCGGAGACAAACATACCGAACAGACCGATTTCGCCCATTTTTTTAGTAAGCTCCGCGGAGAATTCCTCTTTCTCATCCAAATCCGCTGCTACAGGAGCAATTTCGCTCTGGGCGAATTTCCGCACTTCTTTGCGGATCATTTCCTGTTCTTTGGTTAAATCGAAATCCAACGGTGACCTCCTTTTCACGAGTAATCGAAAAAATATAACCTAAACTATAATTTTATCAAGATATTAAACTTCACAATTCTTTGTAAGAAAATCGAAAAACCGAGAGAATAAAGGACATTTGTTTTTTACGATTTGCGGAACTATTTCTTGCAGCAATACCGGCGTATGTTCTGCTTTT
>DYRK01000379.1:0-2996 GCA_020718785.1 Desulfatirhabdium butyrativorans
GGAACGCACTTGCCGGGGAAGCCCCGGCTTCCCGTGACGGGAGACGGACCGAAGCAGGGGCTTTCGGGCGCAGATGCGTTCCCAAGCCGGGGCTTGGGAACGAGGTAAAACGGCTTGCAAAGCCGTTTTACCGTAAAACGATCCTTCTTAAAACAGACGCAAATCGTTTCTCATCATTCCAACGCTCTGCGTGCTGAAATTTCATTTCAGCACTCCTCCTCTTAAAATTTTTTCAAATCGTCCGTGTTGATAAAAACGATTTGCGTCTGTTTTAAGCAGGGGCGTTTTACAACTCCTCCGAATCTCTCCCGAAACTTGCGTTTCACGTTTTGTTCTTGCCAGCAGCCGAAAAATATGATATAAAAAGAAATATGTGTAATAAAAACGAGATTTAATTTTTTATGCCGGAAATTAAGAGATCATCCGGAATTTATTATAAATATTTGATTCAGGCAAAAAATGTTTTCCTGAAAACAGACAGCATATATCTTATATATTGGTGAATCTGCGGTACATTTTTCATATCTGCTGAAAAATAGACAGAAATATTTCATCTGCCATCATCCGCGGGTATCGGATAAATTTCAGAGACCGGAACTTTTCAATCTGCTGAAAACAGCAATCCGACGGACAGATTCACGTCTTTTTTATTGACCCTATAACCGGGCGGTAACATGAATGAAGAAAAAAGCTAAAGAACCGATCAGAAAAAAAGTACGGAGATTTCAAGTGGGCGACCTTGCCGTGTATCCCGCGCATGGCGTGGGGCGGATTGAAGCCATTGAAAACAAAGTCGTAAACGGGGAAGAACATGATTTTTATATCATGAAAGTCCTCGAAAACGAGATGGTCATAATGATTCCCACCTGGAATGTGGAAGCCGTAGGATTGAGGGACATTATCAGCGAAAAAGACATTCCGCAGGTTTACGATGTGATGAGAAAAAAGCGGGATGCAATGGGGGACACTCAGACCTGGAACCGCAGATACAGAGAATATATGGATAAAATCAAAACCGGTTCCCTTTATGAGGTGGCAGAAGTATTCCGCGATCTCTTTCTGCTGAAAACCACAAAGGATCTGTCCTTCGGCGAGCGGAAGCTTTATGACACCGCGCAGATTCTTTTAGTAAAGGAACTTTCCACAGCCAAAAGAACAGATGAAAATACGATCCTTTCGGAGATCGAGCTGCTTTTTGCCGGGCCCCCGCCCATAGGGGTAGGTGTAGTGGAAAGTCATACATTAACCTCAGATGCCCTGTAAAAATGTTTTTACTATTCTTGTTGAGGAGCGGGATGCAGGCGCACGGATGGATGCTTTTGTATCCTCATATCTGCCTGAATGTTCCCGCTCTCTGGCAGCCGATCTGATTCTGAAAGGGGAGATACGGGTCCGGGAAAGCTTGAAAAAACCCGGGTACAGAATAAAATCAGGGGACGAAATCCGCGGGGGCATTCCTGCGCCCGAGCCTGTTTCATATCTGCCCGAACCTATAGAATTGGACATCTTATATGAAGACAAGCATCTGATTCTTATCAACAAACAGCCGGGGCTTGTGGTTCATCCTGCTCCGGGACATTACACCGGCACATTGGTGAACGCGCTGCTGTATCATTGTCCTGATCTCGAAGGTATCGGCGGAAAGCTGAGACCCGGAATTGTCCATCGGCTCGACAGGGATACTTCCGGGGTGCTGGTTGTTGCCAAGAATGCCGGAGCGCAGGATCATCTGTCCGAGCAGTTCAAATCCAGAACCGTAAAGAAAACATATCTCGCGCTGGTTCACGGTGAAATCAGACCGGATGCCGGAACGATTTCTTTGCCTATAGGCAGACATCCGGTTCATCGCAAAAAAATGTCAACAAATTCCGGAAGAGCGCGAGAAGCAGAGACCGCGTGGCGTGTGAAAGAGCGGTTTCCGGGAGCCGCTTTGCTGGAAGTTTCCTTGAAAACCGGACGTACCCATCAGATACGCGTTCACTGCGCGGCAATCCGCCATCCGGTGATCGGGGATGAGGTTTACGGAGGCAGCGGGACCGGAAAGAATCTTCCGAAAGAGGTTTCTCTTCTAATACAATCTGCAAAGCGTCAGATGCTTCATGCGTGGCGGCTCGAATTTACCCATCCGGCAACAGGACAGCGAATTTCAATCGAGGCTCAGGTTCCTCATGATATGGCTGAACTTATAGTTGGGCTGAGGAATGCGGCGAATTTATAAGCGATTTGGAAAATCGCTTTACAGCAAAGCAGGACGAATTTATAATTCCTCCCAAAGCGATTTGCAAAATCGCTTTACAGCAAAACAGGACGAAAATATAATTCCTCCCAAAGCGATTTGCAAAATCGCTTTACAGCACAGGCATTGCTTCATGACAAATGCGAATGTAGTCATCTGCTTCTTTTGAATTCGGGCATTTCAGAAAACAGGACAGCGCATCCTTATAATTTCCCAGATTCAGGTAAGTTATACCGAGGCAGAGATTCAGAGCCTCGCTTTCGGGAAAATGCCCGAGTCCTTCTGAAAGAATCTCTACTGATAATTTGAAATTTCTGCTTTTCTGCCGGATAATGCCCAGCCCCAGATATGCCCGATGATCCGGATGAAATTTCAATGCTTTTTTATATAGGTTTTCAGCAAGAGCCTCTTTGTTTCTGACTGCTTCGATCCCTGCATAATCCCCGTGGCTGAAGGTCATGCCGAGCCGTGAGTAAAAGTCAGCGTGCATTTCGTAAAACTCTTTCCGGTCAATCAACTCGATATTCTCTGCAAAACATTGAAGATTTTCATGGTAAGCAGTTCGGAGTTTCTGTCCGAATGCCAGAATCATTTCCTGAGACAAAGCCGGATCTGTTTCAAAATACATAATATCTTCGATCCGGTTTAACCAAATATCATCCGTGAATCCTGTCCTTTTTTTGAAATCCGTATAGAGAGCGGTTCCCGGAAATATGTCGAGAATATAAAAGATAATGCTCAGGGGTTTTATCTCATGGAT
>DYRK01000379.1:3096-5947 GCA_020718785.1 Desulfatirhabdium butyrativorans
GAAATAGCTGCCCAAGTGATACTAAGCTTTTTTTCCAGAATTTTTTTGCAGATATCAATGACATATTCTTTTCTCAGCGTGAATGTGTCGTCTGAGAAATAAAAGAAGCGGACTCCTTTGTGATAAAGCAGTTCTATTTGATTCACAAAATATTCGGGCGAGTGAAATCGGACTTTATGCCCCCAGAACAAAGGAGAGCCGCAGAAACTGCAATTGCCGGGACATCCCCGAGTCAATGCCACGTGCTGATACGTGAAATATTTTGCCGGAACAGGCAGTTCGTCAAGGTTGCGGACAGGCTCCGCGGGTTCGGTTTTTACCGGGATTTCTCCTTTCCTGAATGCAATGCCTTTGATATGTTCAACAGTTTCATTATGTTCAATACATCTCACCAGATTCAGGAACCCGTATTCGCCTTCTCCGATCACGATAAAGTCAATTTCTTTGAAATGAGTCAAAAAATGTTCCCATAAAAAGCCGGCGCCCACGCCGCCGAAAACAACTCTGATTTCAGGATGAATCTGTTTTGCAATCCGAGCCATTTCTATCGCGCCCCAGCGGTTGGCGTGCAGAACGGAAAAAGCAGCAATATCCGGCTGTTTCTCAAGAAAAAGAGATTTGCTCCGATCCGGAGAATTGCCGAGATGACAGGCGTTTATGACTTCCACATCGTAGTGATACTCCTTGAGCAGCGCAGCCACGTAATAGGCTCCGATGGGAACAACGCCGATGTCTTCATTCTGAAGCCGGTCTTCAAGGCAATAGGGATAGATGATGAGTATTTTCATTGAAGAAATTCTTTTATTTTTTCATATATTTCAGGATGATTGAGCAATTCGAAATGGTTGATGCCGTAAGCAATCCATTGTCGTGATTCCGGAAAAGACAAGTCAAAATCCGGTTCTTTATGTCGCCCCAGCGCGCTGTCAATGGGGACGAGTCCGTCGCCGGGCAGAATATTTCTGATATCGTCTCTCTTTTTTCCTACAGTTGCGGCAATGGTGTATGACATTCCTCGTTCCGGCAGAGGAATCGGAGTCCGTATGTCTCCGCATCGTTTGAAACGGTCAAGCCCTTCCCAGTCTTCATCTGCGAGAGAGCCATATCTCAAGTCGGTGATTCCCGAACTGCGAATTTTTCCTAACCGGGCAAGCGGTGCTGAATAAGGACTGATACCCAAAATGAAGTCTATATGATTGCCTCCGCGTTCTGTCGGAGCGCCGTGGTGCGGAGTACCGAGAAAAATGATTTTCTTGAGATGCCCGAGCCATTTATGTCCTGCACGTTCTCCATAAAAACAAGCACTTCGGGACACTAACCCTCCCATACTGTGAGCAATAATCACCAGTTCTTCTACGGGTACGGGCCATTCTTTCACCAGGTCTTCAATCAGTCCGGCAAATGACCGTCCGTTTGCGGAGACATGAAGGCCGGTGTTGTAATGCAGATAAACGGTCGAATATCCCATGTCCCGGGCGATTGCGTAGCCGTGATCGTGTCCATTCCGCTTCCATTGCAGATCGTTCATGCAAAGTCCGTGTACCATGATTGCCAGCTTGGGACCGGGCTGCCGGATTGTGTCTGCCAGAGCCTGTCTTTCCAATTTCAAAGCCTGTCCGTTCTGACGCATCTGCATAAAAATTGTCAGAGGATTTTCAGAGTCAGCCATATAATCCCCCAGAACGCCGTTCAGAGCAGCGAGCAATGATTCACGCACGGGTGAAGAGCCTGGCTTTTCACTCACCATCGGAATGACTCGTATAAGAGCAGCGTCAATCACATTTCCTGTGATATTAGTAATTCTTCGGATATTTCGATATACAAAGCCTGTGATGCCGTTCATGGTTTTTTGCGTCTTTTTGCCGGAAACCCCCGGAAAACATGCGATATTGCGGTGCATCGCCTCCACCACCTTTGTCAGACCTGTAACAGCGTCAATTGTCAGACGACTGATTCCGCGAAGATCAGCGGAATTAATCGGAGTTGTTTTGCTCATGCTCTCTCCGTCAAAATTATGTATCGAATTTCGGGCAGGTCACGCCGCCGGCATGACTCTACAAAGTTCTCTCGCCGAAAATGGCGGTACCGATGCGGACAAGGGTTGCCCCTTCAGCAATGGCGGTTTCAAAATCGCCGCTCATTCCCATTGAAAGCTCATCCATTGAGATATTGGGGATCGCCGCTCTTTTAATCTGATCCCGCAATTCTCTCAGTGCTGAAAAAAAAGGACGCACTTTTTCCGGTTCATCATAAAAAGGCGGAATGGTCATCAGACCCTTGACAGAGAGATTGTCAAGTCTGCCGATTTCTCTCAGCAATGTCTGCAAATCTTGCACTGATATTCCGGATTTCGACTCCTCTTCTCCGATATTGACCTGTATGAGAATATTCTGAATTTTATTTATTTTGGCAGCCTGTCTGTTCAGTTCAATCGCCAATTTCAGCGAGTCTGCGGTATGAATGAGATCAAATAGCTTGACGGCATATTTTGCCTTGTTGGTCTGAAGATGTCCGATAAAATGCCATGATACGCGGCAGTCAGACAATGCGCTGATTTTCTCTCCGGCTTCCCGAATATAATTTTCACCGAGAATCGTCACACCGGCATCAATGGCTTCTCTCACCTTGTCTGCCGAAACAATTTTGCTCACCGCCACCAGACGGATACTTTCAGGGTTCCGCCCGCAGCTTTCCGCAGCATTCCGGATACGCTCGCTTATGCCTTTCAGTTTATCTTTCAAATTGCAGAATTCCTCCATCCACTTTACGCCGAATTTTCCCGGGAATGTACACCATCTTTAAATTGCCTGTATTTCAGATAATAACGGTTTTCCTCCTCGAAGACTTAACA
>DYRK01001095.1 GCA_020718785.1 Desulfatirhabdium butyrativorans
TTACACGGAAATACGATGTGAAATCAGTAAAATCTGCGTCAGTCTGCGGTTCGGACGCTCAAACGGACAACTTCTCCGCCGACTTTTTTTCCTGTGAACAGACCTGCTTTTCCGAACTGAAACGTCTTTTTCATCTTACACCTCTTTTTTTTCCATGAATTTCATGCCATATCTGCCGATTCTGCTCCAAACGCATCATATCATCTTCATAATAACGGCAGGTTTTCGAGAAGAAATCCGCATAAAAATCCATATCTTTGATAACCAGCTTTATCCCTGACAATGCTTCAAAACAAAGCAGCGTAGTTGCCGTATTCAGAAAACACAGGTCAATATTGTCGTATTGGAGCGTTTCCTGACACAATCCCAGCAAAAACAACCTGTCATCCAATGTCGGCGGCTCTTTCAGCCAGACAGCAATATCCACATCCGAATCCGGCTTTTTCTGTTCCCCGTCTTTGGCAGAACCGAATACAAACGCCATCATCACATTCTCCTGTTCGGAGAGTTTCTGCTTCAGAAGCGTAAAGTCAAATATCTTTGCCTGCGAGGATTTCATGTTTGAACTGCTCAAAATCTGTGAGTCGTTTTGTTATGATTTCATAAAGGACAGCCATATCCAACGAATCGTAATTGTGAACTAAAAAATTTCTGAATCTTACCATCTTGGAATAAACTTCATCATTTTGAATAATGCCGTATTCTTTCAGTTTGCGAATCGCATCTGCCGATACCTGCGGCGCAGCATCGCCTCTTTGGGCAATGATTCGCTGTGCAATATCAATCATAATTTCAACAAGAATCTGAAGAGACCTCTCGGTAATTTTCTGCAATCCCCAGTCTTCGCAAAGTTCTTCATAGCTTACCGGAAGATAGCATCTGAGCTTATTCAGAGTGGTATCAAACACTTCCAATTTTCTTTGAATGACAGCGTTAGAGGGCATTTCTATAAATCCTTTACTTGAAACAAGCAAGGGCGGGTGAAGCGCAGCGAAACCCACCTTTAAGTTGTCCGAGTGTCCGACAGCGGGTTTCGCTGCGCTCCGCCACCCTGCGCGCATTAACCAAAATCGCAGATCACACGGAATTACGCTGATGGCTCTGTGAAATCAGTAAAATCTGCGTCAATCTGCGGTTCGGATATTCGGGAAGTTTCTGTCTGAACAGAAATCAAGGAAATCCTTTAATCCTTTTAATCAGGGTTCAGACAACGGCGGCTATTCTTTATCTGACGAAAAAGATGAAACCTTGCCGTTAAAGCCGAAATCTTCA
>DYRK01000380.1 GCA_020718785.1 Desulfatirhabdium butyrativorans
AAGACCGGAAAGACGCCGGTGGAAAGTTTTCATTATGTGGAATGGCTGGCAGAGGCATTGAGGACCGGAAAGCTTAAAATCGATCCTGCAAAAAAGATCAGGGAACCGGTGACTTATCAGGATTCCTGCAACTATATCCGAAACGCGGGGCTGGCAGATACCGCACGCGAGATCATGAGTTATATAGCCGAAGATTTCCGTGAGATGACTCCATGCCGCGAGCATAATTTCTGCTGCGGCGGCGGCGGCGGATTCAACGGTATCGGACGCTATCGCGAACAGCGGAACATCGGGCTGAAAGTCAAGCGGGATCAGATTCTTGCAACAGGTGCGAAATTGGTCATATCTCCCTGCCACAACTGCTGGGATGCCATCCGGGACCTCGAAGAAGTTTACCATATCGGAATCCGATGGTCATTTCTGAAACCG
The DNA here is from genome assembly GCA_020718785.1 of Desulfatirhabdium butyrativorans. Taxonomy (GTDB): domain Bacteria; phylum Desulfobacterota; class Desulfobacteria; order Desulfobacterales; family DYRK01; genus DYRK01. Next base: position 430 of record DYRK01000380.1, read on the forward strand.
CTGCTTATCAAGATGGTGGAAGTTCCGGAACATCTTAGGAGTGAAGAGTGAGGAAAGTGAGAAGTGAAGAGTGAGAAGTGAGAAATGACCGTTTCAATATTCATTTCTCACTTCTCACTTCCCATTTCTCACTTCTCAATATCCAAAATGAACAGAATAACACTGACACATGACGGTTCCATTGTTGAAAACAGCAGGATTGCCGAAGCTGATCCGCTGGTATTTCTGAGTTTTGCAGTGGAGCTGGGAGATGACTATGCCTTGCGGAGTTATTTCCGGATGTTTGAGAAATATGCCCTGCTGACGAAACTGAACGCATTTTTTCCGTCATATCTGGAGCAGTATCGTTCAAGTCCGAAAAACAACTGCGTGTGTGACGGTTTTGATTATCTTGAATTCGGCAAGACCGTTGAGATGATCGGTTTTCCGGGCAAGCCCCGCCTGGAAATATATCATTCTTTACGTGGGATCTGCGGAACCGAAACCTGCGAAATCCGGTCGGTTCCGCTGGAAAACCTTCTGGACATGCCGGTGAAGCTCGGAAAGCTCAGACACATTGTTTTCGGAGACAAAGTGGATGTATTCGGCTTTGACACGGTGTTCAATTTATTTGAATTTATTGACGGAATTGTATGGGAACTCAGCTTTCAGGGTACACTCATGGCCTGTGCGTTAAGGAGGTAAATTACTATGTTTGAAAAAATTCTCTTTGCAACAACCGGTACGCCCGCATGTGACCACGCGGCTCATGTTGCCTTTGATCTTGCCAAAAAATATAAATCGGAAATTACGGTATTTCATGTGTTCGGCCGCCCGTCCCGCAGTTTCAGTCCATTTGCCATAGACAGCCGGACCGGAGAAGAAGGTCATTTTGATGCGGATTATGTCAATTGGGTGAAAGAGGAACTGAAGAACACTTACGCCCGGCAGATAAAGGAAGTGGAAGGACACTGCGAAATTGAGACGCTTGTCGGGATTCCCCACACGGAAGTGCTTAGATATGCACGTAAAAAAGATGTTGATCTCATTGTCATGGGCGCGCATTCGAGACAGGAGGAACCCGGAGCCACACGCTATCGCAGTGTTGTGGGCAGTTCCATGCAGAAAGTGGCAAAAGGCGCGAGATGTCCGGTGCTGATTGTGAGCAGACCCTGTACTACCTGCCTCTGGTATTTCTCCAACATCATTTTCGGAACGGATTTTTCCAAAGCCTCGAATTCCGCTTTTCTCTTTGCGTTCAAGCTCGCCAAAGAAATCGGCAGCAAGCTCTGGCTGTTCCATACCGTTGATCTTAGTTCTGTTCATGCCGGAAAAGTCATTGAGCAGAGCGAGATCGAAGAGAAAATCAAAGCCGCGAAGAAAAAGATGCAGGACTTCTATATCTCTCAGATGGGGGATTATGACAATTATGAAGTCGAAATATGGGAAGGTATTCCTTATATTGAAATTCTGAAATTCTCACGGGAAAAGAACGGCGATCTTATTGTCATGGCGCACCATACAAGAGATATTGAGCCTGAAGAGGCATTGCTCGGCAGCACTGTGGAACAGGTGGTGCTGCGCGCGTCATGCCCGGTTGCAAGCGTGAACCGTCCGCATAAAGTGGGCGGCGATGATTAGCAGATTGAAAAGTTCGTAGTCCCGCCTTCAGGCGGACTGTTTCGCGGAAAGACGCTGTATCCGCCTGAAGACTTTCTTTCCTTCTATCCCTTCATATTTTTCTTCTTCAGCAGCCGAAACGGTTTGATGAACAGAACTATCTGTTTTTACAAGAATATCCCCTTCAGATAGATTTTCCTTATCTTTGATCGCCCCATTCATTGATATTATCAATTTGATTTATACATTTCAGTATCATATAAATATTTCCTGTCAATGGGACTGCTCACCGGCATAATCAATTTGCCGTAAAACGATTTTGCAAATCGTTTTTTGTGCTTTTGAAATCGGCAGTAAAACGATTTTCCAAATCGTTTCTCTTTTGCCGGGACATAAAAACGACTTGCAAAGTCGTTCTACATGATGAGAATTAAATGACTATATGCGGGACAGGAATGTTTGATAAACACTATACCGAAACATTGGAAAATAAGGTTTTCAGGGAGGGCATCGGGCAGGCTGAAGCAGGCGCAAAGGTTGTAGGACTATATTGCGCGTTTACGCCCAAAGAACTCATTGCCGCAGCCGGTGCAATTCCGGTATCTTTATGCGCGGGTTCGAATGAACCCATAGAAACCGCGGAGAAACATCTCCCAAGAAATTTATGCCCTTTGATTAAAGCCAGTTACGGACATGCGCTGCTGGATAACTGTCCTTATCTTCATCAGGCAGATTTTCTTTTGGCAGATGCGACTTGCGACGGTAAAAAGAAGATGTTCGAGCTGTTATCGAAAATCAAGCAGCTTCATGTTCTCATGCTTCCTCAAACAGCCGATGGCAAAGAAGTCCTGATGTATTGGATGGCGGAACTCGGGAAAGTAAAGAATATTCTGGAAGATTTGACTCAGCAGTTTATCACGGATGAAACACTTGAAGCTCAGATAACACTTTATAATCGCATGAAAAAAGCAACAAATGACGTATATGCTCTCAATACAGGTGATATTCCTTTAACGTGAGTTCGACATAAAACTGCCTGATTTTTCTCGTTCCCAAGCCCCGGCTTGGGAACGCACTTGCCGGGGAAGCCCCGGCTTCCCGTGGCGGGAGACGACCCGAAGCCCGGGGCTTCGGGCGCAGATGCGTTCCCAAGCCGGGGCTTGGGAACGAGGAAATGATGCTGTTTTTCTTTGGATGCTGTATGCTTATGCACCTGTTTTTCAAAACAAGACTCGGAATTGCAATGGAAGCGGTCGGCGAAAATGAGATATTCGCGGGGCTTTCAGGGATTGATATTTTAAAAACAAGGTGTTATGCTGTGATATTATCTTCTGTCACAGGGGCTGCCGGAATCTGCGTCTATGCCCAAAGCTACGGATTTATCGAACTGTACGAATCGCCGCTGATGATGGCATTTCCCGCAGCCTCGGCAGTGCTGATCGGCGGCAGCTCACGCAGCAGCATCACAATTGCTCAGGTCATTATCGGGACCTTTCTGTATCAGACGATTTATGTTTTATCCGGTCCTCTTGCCAATGAAATTTTAGTGTCCGAAGCTGCTGAAATCTTCAGGATGATGATCAGCAATGCCGTGATTCTGTATGCTGTTTTATTTGAAAAAAAACATTATGCGCGCTGAAAAAATTTCAAAAATCCTCAGAGCCGATATTGTGCCGTGTGTTTTTGTCGTGTTATCGCTGACCGGCCTGTATTTTTCAAAAATGAGTCCGGCTTTTGTGCTGAATGAAACCCTTATACGGTTCATCCGAAACGGCGTCATGGTGCTTGCGCTGATTATCCCTATAACTGCCGGAATGGGATTGAATTTTGCCATTTCCGTAGGTGCGATATGCGCTCAGATCGGAGTCTTGCTGGTGCTGGATTATAAGATCGCCGGATTTTCAGGACTTATGACGGCTCTGTCCGTGGGACTTGCTTTATCGTTTATCGCCGGCATTCTGATCGGCGTATGTCTGAACAAAGCCAAAGGCAGCGAAATGATTGCTTCCATGATTATCTCATTTCTGGCAACCGGCATCTATCAGCTGATTTTCATGGTCGGCTACGGAACTGTAATCACGCCGCATAATCGGGAAATTGTCTTATCCAGAGGTATCGGCATTAGGGGAACGGTTGATCTGGCATTGTTCAGAAATATCATTGACAAATGGTGGCTGATAAAAATAGGAGAGACAGAAATCCCTGTCTTTATGATTTTATTTGTAGTATTCTTCGGTATGGCTCTCAAATATCTTATGAATACCCGGCTGGGGCAGCAATTCAAGGCTGTGGGAATGAGTGAGCAGAATGCCGGAATGTTAGGCTTGGATGTAAACAGTATCCGGCTCAAAGCCATTTTGTTTTCAACTCTGACAGCGTGTGCGGGGCAGATTGTTTTTATTCAGAATATCGGCATGATGAATGTTTATACCGCTCATCTCAATTCGGATATTTTTTCATGTGCGGCCATATTGGCAGGCGGTTCAACTATCCGAAATGCAAGGATAAGACATGCTTTTATCGGAATTTTCCTGTTTCATTCGCTGTTTATCGTATCTCCTCAGGCAGGACAGAATATTTTCAGAAATCCGGCTTTCGGAGAATATTTCCGCAGTTTCGCTGCTTACGGAACAATTGCATTTGCCTTGATTTACAGTACAAAAATCATGGATGAAAAAGTTCAGTGTGAGTCAGGCAAATTTCCGGAAACTGCTGATCTCCCTAAGTACAAGAATCCGTAAATACGCCGCCAGTTATTTCGGATTCCCGCTTTCGCGGGAATGACAAAGAAAAGAGTGTCATGCCTGCGAAAGCAGGCATCCGCAACTGGGAGCGTAATTACGGAGGTCAGTACTTAGTTGTTTTTACCTCCAAACCGATACTTTTCCCCTTATGCCGGCAGATTAAATCCGGATACTTCTGTTCCGAATTATCTTTATAGGGCGAATGCTCATGAATTGCTTTTGTCAGAAGATTGGAAACAACGCCGCTGAAATTGTTGCCTTGAATAAGCGTGCTGAAAGGACCCGCTCCGATATCAATAAGCCTTGCATTTAATTTGGCGATGATATATTGTACCTGAGTCATTGCACGGGATAAAGACTCGGTATTCAGACCCGGGGGAAGCGGGATATCAGTCCGGAAAAAGTTCTTGTTCACATCGGGAATATTATTTTTATTATGAGCATCATAAGCGTCTGCAACCAGAGCCGGAAAAGACAGACCCAATGCCTCGGATAAACATTCAAGGATATTTACGGTAAAATTTTCCCGGCCTTTTTCCAAACCGGAGAGGTACTGGTAGCTTATTCCCACTTTTTCCGAAAAAATCTGTTGGGAAAGCCCTTTGCTTTGTCTTAAAAAGCGGATATATTGACCGAGAATTTTTTTTGCATTCATGGCTCAATGCTATATCAGACTTTTACTTTAATTCCTTTCGTATATAGTTGAAAATATCATTATATGAAAACCTATCGCATTTTCTATGACGACTGTTTCAACTGGTTGAAAACACAGCCTGAAAATTCAATCCATGCCGTATGCACGGACCCGCCTTACGGACTTGCGGAATTTTCGGAAAAAGAACTTCATAAGCTCAGAAAGGGGAAAGGAGGAACATGGAGAATTCCGCCGGAGATCGGAGGATGCCGGCGTGATCCGCTTCCGAGATTTACGACCCTGACAAAGGATCAGAAAAACCGGATCAGAATATTTTTTCAGGAATGGGGACACGGACTGATGAGAACAATCGTACCCGGAGGACATGTCTGTGCGGCCGGGACGCCTTCGCTCCAGTATCTTGTTCAGGGGGCAATGGCGGATGCGGGTTTTGAGGTACGGTCCGCGATATTGCGTTTATTCTTTCCACCGTCACAATTTGCGCTTTTCAAATTTTCTGTAAAACGGTTTTG
>DYRK01001096.1 GCA_020718785.1 Desulfatirhabdium butyrativorans
CATACTACCGGACAAAAATCTGACATTGTTTATAAATACAATCAGTTAAAATTTTTATTTGCCGAATCCGGTTTTTATGTTAAAATCCTCCTCAATATTAAACTCTATAATTTATGAGGAGGAGACATGAAGGCAGTTTATCAATTGGCCGGACTCCTGAAAGGATTCTTTCCGATCAATTTTGCACGGATCGTGCTGATCGCTCAGGTGGTTCTGGCTTTGATAAAAGTAAAAACGGTCAGTCTGAATGAGTTAGCTGCCGGATTTGCCGGGAAAACAGAAACAGATTCCAATGAAAGGAGGATGCGGAGATTTTTCAAAAACTTTTCCCCCGATCCTGATTTTATTGCTCTTTTTGTCGCTTCCGGACTTCCCGGAGACAGATGGCTGCTGATAATTGACCGTACAAACTGGGAATTCGGAAAAATAAAAATAAACATTCTTATGCTTGCAGTCGTTTACAAAGGAGTTGCTGTCCCTCTGCTTTGGAAATTCCTGACAAAAAAGGATAATCCGGATATCGGAAAAAAAGGCAATTCGAATACCGAAGAGCGGAAAGAACTGATGACGCAGTTTGTCCGGCTGTTCGGAAAAGAGCGGATCGAAGGCGTGACCGCAGATCGCGAATTCATCGGAAATCATTGGTTTATCCGGCTTAAAAATAACAATATAAATGTTGTTATTCGGATCAGAGCAAATCAGTATGTTACAAATTCCCGGGGAATTTCTGCAGGCGTTTCTTCTCTTTTCCGTAATCTTAAAATCGGAGAAAACCGTATTCTCAAAGGTCTCAGAAAAATAGGCGATGTGAAAGTCTTTGTCTGCGGAATGAGACTTCCGGGCGGAGAACTGCTTATTGTCGTAACCTTCGACGCTCCTGAGAAATCTTTGGAAATCTATGCGAGGCGATGGCAGATCGAAACAATGTTTGCCTGCCTCAAAACCCGGGGATTCGGGTTCGAATCCACTCATCTCAAAAATTTCGACAGGATAGATAAACTGCTCGGAATTGTTGCAATAGCTTTCGTATGGATTTATCTCATCGGGGACAGTTCGGATGAGATAAAATCCATTAAAGTCAAAAAGCACGGATACCGGGCCGAAAGTATTTTCAGACACGGATTCGATCATCTCAGACGGATTCTTCTCAATATGAGCGAGTATATTGATGAATTCGCCGAAGTGATACAGGTTTTCTCTGTCCCGTCGAAATATTTTTTTAAATCTCATAAGTTATGCGAGCTAAAATAATTTTTTGTCCGGTAGTGTGA
>DYRK01001097.1 GCA_020718785.1 Desulfatirhabdium butyrativorans
GAATATCAGTGGAAAAGTCTTAACCGGATCGAACAGAAAAAACGGAACAAATTGATTTTCCAGATTCCGATATGGATGGCAGCGCAGGCTTTCAACAAAAAGAAATATAAGTTTATTGATTTAAAAAATCTTTCCTATGAAGATCGACATTATCTGGATGATATGCGTATCGATACAGCCAGCCTGTTCGACAGTCTGGATCTTGAATATGGGAAAGAGAAGGATGACCAAAAAAAACTGTGGCGGAATGCAAAGAATCCAATTGCCGCTGGCTGTTTTCAAACTGCGTTTCAGGAAGCTTCGTGTTTGAGCGGAAAACTGGTGTTGCAATGCCCTTTTTCCGGAAGCGAAATCATGTCCGATTTTTCTTTTGTAGTGTACATAAAGCAGGGATTCATCTTTTATCGTTTCTGCTCCACGGAAATCTATTATCTCATTATTGGCTACCCCTGGAACGGATATGGAAAGATTGGGTTTTATTTTCCGGAAAAAGAGCTGATCATCGGCAATGTCCCATCATTAGGGGATGGGAGAGGTGACGCTGCTGTTAACTTCTTGAAAACGAACATGGTGGCGAATGCAGCAGCTGTGAATACCTATTTGCAAAGTGGGAAAAAAATGACCGCTGTTTGGACAGGGCACCACAACTTTGCTCACCATTTCTGGAATGATCTGCCGGCCATCGAAAATGCAGTAGAAAAAGGTCTTTTTCAGCGAGTTCAGCATCTTATAGTTACACATGATACCCTTGGGCCGCTAAACCATATGTTTCCTGAAATTCCGGATCGTATGATCAGAAGAATCAGGCAGGAAGATTTATTTCAGCTGGTATTGAGCGAGCAGTTGTTTGTCATCAGGCTGGGTTCTGTTTTCATAACACAAAGCGTGGCTGACCGGGTGTTAAAAACAGCGAAAAAAATGTGTTGCTCTGCAATACTCAACAAAATTGAACAAGCCAAAAAAGACCATTACCCGTTGCTTTGGGTGTCTATCAGGAATTCGAATCGGACGTGGATACAACAAGAAAAGGGGTTGTCTCGGATAATATCGGCGCTTTTTGTTGACTACCCAAATATTGGGATCGTTTTTGATGGGTTTTCCATTGGATATGCAATGGATATCGGCAAAGAAACGCAAGAAATGATCGAAAATCTGCAGGGAGTGGTCCAGCGTATTCGAAAACACATTCCAGATGGCATTGCCGTTTATGACTCAGTCGGCTGCGGTATCCATGAGAGTATTGCTTGGGCGGATGCGGTAAATTTATAC